>URTQ01000024.1 GCA_900550855.1 uncultured Eubacteriales bacterium | reverse complement strand
AGGGGGTCGTAAGTGGAAACTAAAACCGTCGCTACGACTTGCGGAAACGTCATAGGCGAAGTCACAGACTACGGCGCAAGATTCCGCGGCGTGAGATACGCGACCGCAAAGCGTTTTGAAAAACCCGTGCTCGTCACAAAGTACGACGGCGATCAAAACGCAGTCGAGCAAGGCGTATGCTGTCCGCAAATGCGCGCGTACTGGAACGAAGAACACAGATTCTATTATCAGGAATTTCGCAAAGGAAAATCTTTCACATATAGCGAAGATTGCTTGATTTTGGACGTTTATCAACCCAAGACCGTCGACAAATGCCCCGTCATCGTGTTCATTCACGGCGGAAGTTTCACTGGCGGAAGCATAAACGAAATGCAATTCGACGGCTCGACGTACGCAAAGCGCGGCGTTGTGTTCGTCGCGATAAACTATCGCCTCAACGTTTTCGGCTTTTACGCCGACAAAACGCACGTCAAAGGCAATCTCGGCTTGCTCGACCAGTACACTGCGATAGAGTGGGTGAGAAACAATATTTCCGCTTTCGGCGGCGACCCCGACAATATCACGCTTATGGGGCAGAGCGCCGGCGCAATGAGCATACAGACGCTCATATGCTCGGATATGCTCAAAGGCAAGATTAAGGGCGCGGTTATGCTTTCGGGCGGTGGAAAACGCGGCGCGATGTTGCCGATTTCAAAACCCAACGCAAGATACTGGACGAAACTTATAAAAGCGAGCGGCGCAAAGGATTTCGACGAGTTCAAAACTCTCGATACGAAGACCGTGTGGACGACGTGGAAAACCAAATATCCGCTCGGCAAGGCTCTTTGCACAAAACCCGTCATTGACGGCGAACTCGTCAAAGACAAGCGTTACGACACCGACGTTCCCATAGTGTTCGGCACGGTCAAAAAGGATTTGCTTCCGCCTATCCTCAACCATATGGCGAGAGCGTTTGCAAGAGGACAACAGAGAAAGAACGCGCCTTGTTACGTCTTTTCGCTCGAACGCCTTTTGCCGCCCGACAACGCGTCGTTCCATTCCTGCGACCTTTGGTACGTTCTCGGCTCGCTCGGAAAGTCATTGCGCCCGTTTGAAAAAGCGGATTACGATTTGTCAAACGAAATCGTGGACAGAATGGCAAACTTCGCTCGAACTCAAAACCCGAATATAAGCGGAAAAGAGAAGTGGAACACATATTCTTCAAAGAAAGATATTTTGGTCTTCGAATAATCGTTCGAGTGTAAAAAGCCGATATTAAAAACTAAAAGCAGTATCGAGTATCAAACCAAAAAACAAATATCAAAAAGTAAATATCCCGAAAGGTAATAAAAGAAAAATGCGACGGAATTTCCGTCGCATTTGCTTTACGTCGTTTTGTTGCTTTACGTTTTTTGACGTTTTCAATGCTCGAATTGCGAGTTGTAGAGATTCGCGTAGAATCCGCCTTTTTCGAGCAGTTCGTCGTGCGTGCCTTTTTCGATGACGTTGCCCTTGTTCATAACGAGGATGACGTCGGCGTTCTTGATTGTGGAAAGGCGGTGCGCAACGATAAAGGACGTCTTGTTTTGCATAAGTTTTTCAAACGCTTGCTGAATCTTGATTTCGGTGCGGGTGTCGATTGAACTCGTCGCTTCGTCGAGAATGAGCATAGGCGGATGAGTGAGCATAACTCTTGCGATGCAGAGAAGTTGTTTCTGACCTTGCGAGATATTGCTGCCGTCGTCGTCGAGAACGGTGTCGTAGCCGTTTTCGAGGTGAGTGACGAAGTTGTGGATATGCGCCGCTTTTGCCGCTTCTATGATTTCCTCGTCGGTTGCGGACGGATTGCCGTAGGCAATGTTCTCTCTCACCGTGCCTTTTTTGAGCCAAGTGTCTTGCAGCACCATACCGTAACTCAATCTGAGCGATTTTCTCGTCACTTCGGTGATATCCTTGCCCTCGACTTCGATTTTGCCGCTATCGGGGTCGTAGAAGCGCATAAGAAGGTTTATGAGTGTGGTTTTGCCGCAGCCCGTAGGTCCGACGATAGCCACGCGTTGTCCGCTCTTAACGTTGAGAGAAAAGCCTTGAATGAGTGGCTTGTCCTGAACGTAAGAGAAGTATACGTTGTCGATGTTTATGTTTCCGTGCGCGTCGGTCAAGTCCTCGAATCCCTCGTCGGAAGATTGATTTTGCGCTTCCAAGAGGTCGAAAACTCTGCTTGCCGCGGCGGTTGCGCCTTGCAGTTCGGTCACTACGCCCGTGATTTCGTTGAACGGCTTGGTATACTGCGTAGCGTAGGAAAGCACGCACGAAAGCGCGCCGACGGAAAGTGCGCCGATTCCCGGCACTACGCCGCCTTTTATCACCAAATACACGCCCAAAACGCACACGACGACGTATATGACGTTGTTGACGAATCGCGTGCAAGGATTGACCATTGCAGAGTAGAACGCCGCGTTTTGTCCCCAAACTTTCAAATCGCCGTTGATGGTTGCAAATCTGTCCTCTGCGCGCTTTTCGTAGCCGAACAGTTTAACGACGCGTTGATTCGAAAGCATTTCGGTGACGAGTCCCGAAAGTTCGCCGCGCTTTTTAGCCTGCATAGCGAACATATTGTGACAGCCTTTTGCGATGAAGTACGCAACGAACAGCGACAGAGGGGTGAGGCATACCACCACGAGCGCAATGAGCCAGTTGTACCAAAGCATAAACGCGAGCGTGCCGATAATGGTCACGATTCCGTTGAAAAGTTGCGAAAAGCCTTGTATGAGTCCGTCTGAAATTTGGTCTACGTCGTTGCCCACTCTCGACATAAGGTCGCCGTGCGAGTTTGAATCGACGTAGGAAAGCGGCACGTCGTTGAGTTTTGCGTACGCGCTGGAACGAAGGTCGCGGATAGTGCGGAAAGAAGCGAAGTTTATGCACAGCGACGCAAGGTATTGAAACACGAACACGCAAGCGATAAGACCTGCCAAAATCCCCGCGTTTTTGAGGATTACGCCGAAGTCAACGTTGTTTTCGCCTATAATGTAGTCAACCGTTTTGCCGATTACTACGGGCGCGAGCAGGGTGGCGGCGATTTGAAGCGCGGAAAGCACGAGCGCAAGTATAATGACAGGCACGTACGGGCGCGCGTATTTAAGCAACTTTTTGATTGCCGCAAAGTCGGTTTTGTTTTTTTGCACGGTATTCGAGGAAGTCTTTTTCATTTGTTTTCTTCCCCCTTGTTTTGCGAAAGACATATTTCTTTATATACGTCGCAGGATTTGATAAGTTCGTCGTGAGTGCCGATTCCCACGATTTTGCCCTCGTCGAGCACGACGATAACGTCGCAGTATTTAATGCTCGTGGCGCGCTGGGAAACGACCACCGTCGTAAGTCCTTTTTCGAGGCGTAAGTGCGACAACGCCTTGCGAAGTTTTGCGTCGGTTGCAAAGTCGAGAGCGGACGACGAGTCGTCCAAAATGAGAATATCGGGATTGGATACCAACGCTCTCGCAATCGTAAGACGTTGACGTTGACCGCCCGAAAGATTCTTTCCGCCTTGCGAAATCTGCGTGTCCAAACCCTCTTTCAAAGCGTTTACGAACTCGGCGGATTGCGACGTTTCGAGGGCGTTTTTTATATCCTCGTCGGTTGCGTTTTCGTTTGCCCAAAGCAAGTTGTCCTTGACACTGCCTTCGAACAAAACCGCCTTTTGCGGCGCAACGCCGAAGATTTGACGAAGTTGCGCGTTAGTGTAATTTTTGACGTTTTCGCCGTAGATTTTCACCTCGCCCGACGTTGCGTCGTACAGCCTCGACATAAGCGAAACGAGGGTGGTTTTGCCGCTGCCCGTGCCGCCCAAAATTCCCACGCTGTCGCCTTTTTGCACGGTTAGATTCACGTTTTTGAGGAACGGTTCGCCGTTTTGAGCGTATGCAAACGAAACGTCGTTCATCTCGATTGCGGGTGCGGATTGGTCCATAATCGCGCCGCTTCCTTCCTGCATCGAGGACGTGACGTCGAACACCTCGTTAATTCTCGCCGCCGAAGCCGAAGCCTTCGTGAAAGTCACGAGCAGATTCGCAAACACTATGAGCGCGTTGAGGATTTGAGTCATGTAGTTGACGAGCGCGATAATCTCGCCTTGCGTGAGGTTGCCCATATACACGTTTTTGCCGCCGAAATATAAAATCGCGATGACGGCAAGGTTAAGCACGGAATAGGTGAGAGGATTGAGAAGCGCGCTCACCGCGCTAACCTTTATAGAGGTTTGCGAAAGGGATTGCGCCGCGTTGTCGAATATGCGTTTTTCTCTTTCTTCCGCGCCGAAGGCTCTTACGACTCTCGCGCCCGAAAGGTTTTCTTTTGTGAGTCTCGACACGTCGTCGAGTTTTGACTGCACGTCCTTGTACTTCGGCATAGTCGTGAGCATAATGATTGCAAGAAGAATGGCAATCACCAAAGCCGCCGCCACGAAAATCAAAGAGAGTTTGAGGTCGATGAGCATTGCCATGACGATTGCGCCCACAGCGATGAACGGCGCGCGAAGCACGAGGCGAATGAACATAGCGACCGCTTGTTGCGCCTGATTCACGTCGGACGTAAGACGAGTTATGAGCGACGTTGTGGAAAACTTGTCGAGTTCGGAATAGGAAAACGTGTTTATGTGCGAGTAGAGGTCTCTGCGAAGATTCGTTCCGAATCCGAGGGAAGCGCGAGAGGCGAAAAACTGCGCCGTAAGCGAGAACGCAAGCCCGAACACGCCGAGCGATAGTATAATCAATCCGCCGTAAATCAAGCCCGAAAAATCGCCGTTTTTGCCCATAGGAATGGCGTTGTCGATAATCCACGCGACCACGACGGGCGTAAAGAGTTCGAACACCGCTTCTATGAGTTTGAAAAGCGGACCGAACACCGTTTTGAGCCTGTAACCTTTTAGGTATTTGAGAAGTTTGAGCATTTTCTTAATTATTGCCTTATTTTGATTTGATAACAGATTTTAGCATAGTTTAAGTTCAATCGCAAGCGAGCGGACGCATATAACCCGTTCTTAACGCGCGAAAAAGCGGATTTCTACGAATATTGCCGCATTTCGTCGAGATTTGTAAAAAAACGTACGTTTGTTAAGTATGTCGTATTGACTTTTTTAACGTGAATTATTATAATAATTTGTATAAAAATCACAGAGGTGGCAAAATGAGCATTTGGCACGACGTTGACCCTCAACGCATCACACCCACGGACTTCCTTGCTTGCATAGAAATCTCGAAAGGCAGCAAAAATAAATACGAACTCGACAAAGCGACGGGTTCGCTGATTCTGGACAGAGTTTTGTATACGTCCACGCACTATCCCGCAAACTACGGTTTTATTCCTCGCACATACAGCGAGGACAACGACCCGCTCGACGTACTCGTGCTTTGTTCCGAGCCTATCGTGCCTCTTGCGCTCGTAAGATGCTATCCCATCGGCGTAATGATGATGCAAGACAGCGGCGAGATGGACTACAAAATCATCGCGATTCCGTTCAAAGACCCAACTTGGAACACATACAAGGAAATCGAGGAACTGCCTGCGCACATTATGGAAGAAATGTCGCACTTTTTCAGAGTATACAAACAACTCGAAGGCAAGCAAACCACCGTTTTCCAAGTCAAAAACAGAGAGTTTGCGGAACTTATCATCAAGGACAATCTCGAATCTTACAAAAAGAAATTCAACGTAAAATAACGTTTTTGCCTTCGGGCAACAGGGTGAATAGAATATGAAATACGATTGTATCGTCATCGGCGGCGGTATAATAGGTTGCGCGGTGCTTGACAGACTCGCACGCCGCAATCTCAAAGTTTTGCTTTTGGAAAAGCAGGACGACGTCGCCTCGTTTTCAACAAGAGCCAACAGCGGAATCGTGCACGCAGGTTATGACTGCGACCCGAATACGTTAAAGGCTCTCTTTAATGTCAAAGGAAACGCGCTCGTATGGCGCGACGCACAAGAACTCGACGTTCCGTGCCTCAAATGCGGCTCTATCGTGGTTGCCACCAAAGAGCAACACGACGGCATTTTGAAACTCGAACAAAAGGCAAAAGCCAACGGCGTTTCGGTTGAGGTTTGGGATAGGGAACAGACTCTCGCTTTCGAACCGCATGTCTCGGACGATATAGAGTATTCGCTCTATGCGCCGAGCGCGGGTATCGTTTCGCCTTATCAACTTTGCATAGCGTACGCCGACAGAGCGATTCTCAACGGCGCGCAAATCTTGCTCGAAAAAGAAGTTGTCGCAATAGAGAATAAGGACGGCGAGTATATCGTAAAGACGAACGACGGCGAATACGCCGCAAAATACGTCGTCAACTGCGCAGGCGCACACGGCGCGCACATTAACGACCTTGTAGGCGCAGAACATTACGAAACGACTTACAGACGCGGCGATTATTTCGTTCTCGACAACACGGAAAGAAAGAACGTAAACACCGTCATCTTCCAACTTCCCACAGCACTCGGCAAAGGCGTACTCGTTGCGCCGACGGCTGACGGAAACGTTATATACGGTCCGACCGCAATCGACACGACGGACGACGACGATACGGCTTCCTCGCTCGATTCTCTCGACCAGTTAAGACGTAGCGTTCCGCTCTCGTATAATTGCCCTGCGTTCAATAAGTGCATAAGAGTGTATTCGGGACTTCGCACCATAATAGGTCACGACTTCGTAATAGGCGAGTCCAAACTCAAAAAGAACTTCGTTATGGCAATAGGCATTTGCTCGCCCGGACTTACTTCCGCGCCTGCCATTGCAGAGTATATAGACGAGCAAATCGCAAATATGTCGAATGCGCCGCTCAAAGACGAGTATATCACCGTTATGCCCAAGCATAAGAGATTACTCGAACTTGGCGAGGACGAACTCAATTCGCTCATAAAGAGCGACGAAGCGTGGGGCAGAATCGTTTGCCGTTGCGAAAAGGTTACGGAAGCGGAAATCGTTGAAGCAATTCATTCGCCGCTTCAAGCGTACACGGTGGACGCCGTCAAACGCCGCACGAGAGCGGGTATGGGCAGATGTCAAGGCGGCTTCTGCGGTCCGAGAGTTATGGAAATCATATCGAGAGAACTTAATATTCCTCTCGACAAGGTAAGAAAAGGCGGCGGTGAGGATTCTCAAATCGCCGTGTGCAGAGTAAAGGGGGTGCAAAGATGAGCGCGCTTTCATACGACGTTGTAATTATAGGCGGCGGTCCTGCCGGTATGGCGGCGGCTCTCGCTTCCCGCAAGCAAGGTGCAAAAACGCTCATTCTCGAACGTGACGTGCGCCTCGGCGGCATACTCAATCAGTGCATACACCAAGGCTTCGGACTTCATTATTTCGGCGAAGAAATGACAGGACCGGAATATGCGGACAGATTTCGCAAGATGGTCGAGGCGGAAGATATAGACGTTATGCTCGAAAGTATGGTGCTTTCTCTTGACGAAAACAAGGAAGTATGCGTGCTTTCGCCAACGCAAGGTTATTGCAAAATCAAGGCGGGCGCAATCGTGCTTGCAATGGGTTGCAGAGAACGCACCGCAGGCGCAATCGCGCTTCCCGGCACTCGCCCCGCAGGCATTTACACCGCAGGTATGGCGCAAAAGATTTGCAACCTCGACGGCTATCTCGTGGGCAAGGACGTAGTCATTCTCGGAAGTGGCGACATCGGACTTATTATGGCGCGCCGTATGACCACCGAGGGCGCAAACGTCAAACTCGTGCTCGAACTTATGCCGTATTCGAGCGGACTTAAACGTAACATCGTTCAGTGCCTCGACGATTACAATATTCCCATCAAGTACAGCCACACCATCACGAGAGTGGAAGGCAAGCCGCGTATGACGGGACTTTGGTACGCACCCGTAG
This sequence comes from uncultured Eubacteriales bacterium, assembly GCA_900550855.1. Taxonomy (GTDB): domain Bacteria; phylum Bacillota; class Clostridia; order Christensenellales; family CAG-917; genus CAG-475. The sequence continues at coordinate 4,981 of URTQ01000024.1, read as the reverse complement.
GCGCGGACAGAAAACCCGACCTTTCAAAAGAGCAGTACGTTGCGTGCGACACGCTTTTGCTTTCCGTCGGACTTATCCCCGAAAACGATTTGCTCGGCGGCACTAACGTCGAAATGAGCAGAATCACCAACGGCGCGGTCGTCGACGAAAACAGAATGACGAGCGTCGAGGGCATATTCTCTTGCGGAAACGTTCTTCACGTTCACGACCTTGTGGACAACGTATCTCACGAGGCGGAAACGGCAGGCGAGTGCGCGGCGAAATACGCTTTGGGCAAATCCGAAAAACTCGGCGAAAGAGTCAACGTCATTGCAAAAGACGGCGTAAGATACGCGCTTCCGCAAATTCTCAACAAGGGCGAGGGGAAAGTGCAAATCTTTTTCAGAGTCGGCGATGTGTACAAAAACTGCAAACTCGTCGTCGAAAGCGACGGAAACGTGCTTGCAAGCAAAAAATGTATGGTTCTTGCCCCGGGTGAAATGGGCAACGTGATTATAGACAAATCCGCCGTTACGGGCGACGTAGTCGTGAGGTTGGAAAAATGAATACGATTTGCATAATGTGCCCTATGGGCTGTCCTCTTACAATAGAAGAAATAAACGGTGAAGTCGTCGTTTCGGGCAATACTTGCAAAAGAGGCGCGATGTACGGAAAAGAGGAATACACGCACCCCAAAAGATGCGTTACCACTCTCGTTGAAATGAAGTCGGGCGGCGTGGCTTCTTGCAAAACGTCGACCACAATTCCCAAAGAACGTATATTCGACGTCGTGAAGTTTATCGGAAATCTCAGAGTTCCCGACGACGTGAAAATCGGCGACGTAGTCGCAAAAGACGTTCTCGGCTTGGGCGCGGACGTAGTTATCACGGGAAGAAAATAATATCTCAAAACGGACTTTTTGCACGACATTTTCGGGCGTTAAGTCCGTTTTTGCTTATAATTTGCTTTTAGGAAGGTCAATTCGATTGCGATTGTCGCATTGACTTTCAAAGTGCGAAAGAAGAAAACTATGAGTATAAAAGGCAGACGCATATTTAATTACAGACCTATGCTGTTTTTCGCTTTGACGCTCGTTCTCGGCATAATTATCGCCGAAGCGTGTTACGGTTTGAGCGTATGGGCGTTCCTTTCTCTGCTTTCGGTTTTTCTTTTGTCGTTCGCGCTTGTTCTCGCTTTCAAAAAGTCGAGAAAACTCTTTTATATTCCGCTTGCGTTAATCGTCGGTTTCGTTGCGATGTCTGCAACGAATTTGCAATATAATTCGGTAAAATTGAATAATTATTCAGGCGAAATTACTGCAAAAGTCAACAGTGAAATAGTTTACAGCGGCGAATATTACACCTTCGACGCCGCAGAAATTTACGTTGACGGCGAGAAAGTCAAGTACGAGGCGAGAGTGTACGCATACCTCGACGATTTGGACTTTTCAGTCGGCGACACCGTGGCTTTGACGGGCAAATTGCGCTATTATTCTCACGAGAAATTCGACAACTTCTATCCTCGCAAAATATCGAGCGGTCAACGCTATTCCATAACCGCGTATTCGGCGCACAGAGTTTCGGGCGGCAAATTGAGTTTTCCCGACAATCTGCAAGTGCGCATAAAGAAGATATTGCGCCAAAATCTCGACGACAAAACCGCTTCCGTCGTTCAAGCGCTCGTGCTCGGCGACAAATCGGGCATCGATTCAAACCTTTACGACGACATCAAATCCAGCGGACTCGCTCACGTTCTTGCGGTCAGCGGTCTGCACGTTTCAACGCTCGCCACCGCAATTTATTTCGTACTCAAAAAGTTGAAAGTCAATCCCAAAGCGAGTTTCGGAATAGTGCTTGTCGCGACGTTTTTCTATTCTATGCTTTGCTCGTTCACGGCTTCGTCGCTTCGCGCGGTGATTATGAGCGGCGTGTATATGTTCTCGTCCGCGTTCTCGAAGAAGAAAGACAACGTTTCGTCCATATCGCTCGCCGCAATCGTAATTCTTATGATTCGTCCCGCCGACTTGTTCGACATCGGATTTTTGCTTTCGTTCGCTTCCGTTTTTGGCATATTCATTTTTGACAGACCGTTTGAAAGAGCAGGGCTTAAACTCGTCGAAAAGATAAGTCCCAAACGCAAAATCGGCACGAATTTCGCAAAAGTATGCGCATTGTCCTTTGCAACGAACTTGTTCACCTATCCGCTCGTTGCGTATTTCTTCGGCGAAGTGCCGACGCTGTTTGTGCTGTCAAACTTCTTGGTTCTTCCGTACATAATGACGTTTTACGTCATCGCACTTATATTCGTCGCTCTTGCCACGATAACGGGTTTCGGCGGACTCGTTTTGCCACTCAAATATCTGCTCGTGCCGTTCAGATTGTTCGTCGGACTTGTCGGAAGCGTAAGTTTTTCGACGGTAACCGTATATGCGGATTTAATCACGGTCATTGCGCTTATCGTGCTTATGGTGTTCGTTTCGAGATTCGTATTTCTCGACAGAGTGAAGAAAACGAGAGGCGCGTGCCTTATACTTTGCGCCGCAATGGTTTTGCGTTCGATGCTCGTTGCTTTTGCTTAACGTCGTATCGGCCATTGCCGCTTTCGCTCGATACCGTGTTTGTCGGGTTTGCTTAATTTCGTATTTTGTCGTTGTCGTATGCGTTTGATTTACGATTGAAACGACGATTGCTTTTTGTGAGGAAATGCGTTTGAGTTTGCAAATAGCGATATTTTTTAGTTCGCGTTTTTTGCTTGTTTTTGCACGTTTTTTCTACTGTTTTTCGTCGTTTTTGCATATGCTAATATCGTGAAAACGCAATATTTTTCCGCATTTTCCGCGCTTTTTGACGACAAAAAGGGGGATTTGACGGAAAAAAAGAAAAATGTATTGCGCTTGCGCACGTTGTGTGTTAAGATAATTATGTTTATAATACTCTGATGAGGGAGTGAAAATTATGCAAGACTTCAAACTCGGCCCGCTCGACGGCGCCGCCGCATTGATCGTCATCGTCGTTGCAATCGTTGCAGCGCTTGCTCTCGTTGCCGTTTTCGTGGTCAACATCGTCAAAGCCGTAAAGGAACGTAACGACAAAAAAGAAGACCAAGCCGAAAACGAATTTTTCGCCGAATACGGCGTTACGGGCGAGGAATTGCGCCTCAATCAAAAAATCGCACAAAAACGTCAGGAACTTCTCGGACTTTTGCGTAAAAAGAAAGTCAAAACCGCAAAGACCGACGAGCCCGTTTCCGAACAACCCATCGTTCAAGACGAGCCTGTCGTGACGGAAGAACCCGTAGCGGAAGAACAAGAACCTACCCCCGAACCCGTCGTTCAAGAGGAAGTTAAGGAAGAACCCGCACCCGTCGAAGAACCCGTCAAGGAAGAAGTCAAAGAAGAGCCCGTTCAAGAGCCTATCGTCGAACCTGTCAAGGAAGAACCGATAAAAGAAGAACCGAAGGCAGAACCGGTGCAAGAACCCGTAGCGGAAGAACCTGTCAAAGAGCCTACCCCCGAACCCGTCGTTCAAGAGGAAGTCAAGGAAGAACCCGCACCCGTCGAAGAACCCAAGAAACAAGGCGTTGCGAAACCCGCCGCAAAGAAAGTCGTCAAGAAGAAACCGGACGACTGGTCGAAGTACGACGGAACGTACGAGGGTTATTATTACGACCCCGAAGACGCTTGCTATTATGAAGGTACGCCTTCTGCCGCGCTTGCAAAGAAACTCGCCGCAAAAGAAGCGGAACTCGAAGCCCTCAATGCAAACAAGGACAAGAAAGTCGTCATCAAGAAAGTTGCGCCGCCGTTTGCCGCACTCAAAACGCCCAAGAATAAACGTCAAGCACCCAAGCCTGTCGCAGGTTTCGACGAAGCGGTTATCTACGGCAAATACGTCATCGAACACGTCGACAAAGAGGACGGCACGCAAGAGTGGTTCTACACGCTCTACGACGCAAGCGGAAACAACATCTACGAAAGTTCCAACTACACCACGCAAGCATACTGCGAGCGCGCAATCAATCGTTTCAAATCTCACGCCATCATCGGCACTTACACGATCGAGGCGGCAGACGGCAAGTTCTTCTTCGTGCTTAAACGTAAGACGTACGTCCACAAGGGATCGCCGCAAAATACGTTTGAAGAAGCAAACAGCCATATGAGAGAAATCAAGAACTTTGCGCAAACGGACATCGTAAGAGTTCAATAACGAAGCAAAGAGCGCAACGGACAAACCGTTGCGCTTTTCATATCTGCGATATTGCACGATTCGACGCCGCAATACAGTTTTGCAGATAATATTACAAATAAAAAGGATAGAATCATATATGGATTTTTCGGTTTTGAAAAACAATCTTGAAAAGCACGGCTTTCAAGTTTCGACGTTTGAAACGGCGAGGAAAGCGAGCGAGTATCTGAACGGGCAAATAGACGGCAAGAGCATAGGTTTCGGCGGAAGCGTAACTCTCGACCAAATGAACGTTTTAAAACTGCTTGAAACGCACAACAAGGTGCTTTATCGTTTCGACAATCCCGACGGCAAAACGCCAACCGAAGTTATGAAAGAATCGCTTATGGCAGACGTATTCCTCACAAGCGCAAACGGCGTTGCCGAAACGGGCGAAATCATCAACATCGACGGCAACTGCAACAGGGTGGCTGGCGAGTTGTACGGACATCAAAAGGTGTATATAATCATCGGCAAAAACAAAATCGCACCCGATTTCGAAAGCGCGTTGTGGCGAGCAAGAAATGTTGCCGCGCCGAAGAATGCCGTCAGACTTCACAAAAACACGCCTTGCGCCGCAAACGGCGGCAACAAATGCTACGATTGTTCGAGTCCCGAACGCATTTGCAAAGCCTTGACGGTGCTTTGGCGTAAGCCCACGAATTGCCCTTACGAAGTGGTGATTATCAACGAAGAATTAGGGTATTGATTGTTCCAATTAATAATTAATAATTGCGGGTGGGCGTTGCCCACACCCAAATGAATTTATAAGCAACGAA
>URTQ01000023.1 GCA_900550855.1 uncultured Eubacteriales bacterium | reverse complement strand
GATATATGAAAATAAAACAACAAAAACAAATAAAAAAGTTTTTGGTTGAGGAATTCGGGGAAAACAAGGGCGAGGCGTTGTTTTCAGAGCAAGAAAAGACGTTGGACACGCTCATTGCAAACACGAAAGACAAGTCGGAAAATCAAATGAAGACGCTTGTGCAGACTCTTCTTCCCCGCATCGCAATGTACAAGGTTTTGTCGAAAGACGGCACGCAAGAGAGTGCGTACGAGCATATGCGCAAGTATATGATGGACAAAATCGCGCTGAAAAAGCACGAATCGATGGCGAAAATGGAATCCGTGCCGGGATTCTACTCGCTGTACAGCAAAATATTCCTCTCTTTATGCGAAAAACCGACTTGCAAGACAGCGTGCAAACGCAAGGCAAGGACTATTTCGACGTGACGATAAGCAAATGTCTTTGGCATACGGCGTGCGTTGAAAACGGTTGCGCAGAACTTTGCAGACTGTTTTGCGACGTGGACGACGTGTCCTACGGCGGACTTAAAAGAATGGGCTTTTCTCGCACGAAGACTTTGGGATACGGCGGCGATTGCTGCGACTTCCACTTCTTCAAAAAATAACGTTGCGAAATAATCAAGTACGGGTATAAACTCAAAAGGTATCGACAATGAACGAAAGACCTAATCTCGACACGCGGCTCGACGGAAAGACGTTCCGCAGTTACTATTATTTGAAAGAAGAATTGATTGATTTCTGTCGCAAACACGGTTTGCCCGTCACGGGCGGAAAAATCGAACTGACGGACAGAATCGCACACTTTCTCGACACGGGCAAGTTGCTTCCGCCCTCTAAAAAAGCGTCGCGCGGCAACAGCGCGGGCGAAATCGACGAAAACACAATCATAGAACAGAACGTCGTGTATTCAGAAAAACTCAGAGCGTTTTTCGTTGCAAAAATAGGCAAAGGCTTTTCATTCAACGTTCCTTTCCAAAGATGGTTGAAAAGCAACGTCGGAAAGACGTATGCCGACGCCGTCGAAGCATATTATCGACTCTTGGAAGAAAAGAAACAAAACAAAACGACGATAGACAAACAATTCGAGTACAACACATACGTTCGCGATTTCTTTGCCGACAATTCGGGCAAAAGTTTGAACGACGCGATTGCGTGCTGGAAGTACAAAAAGAGTTTGCAAGGTCACAACCGCTACGAACGCGCCGACCTCGTCGCAATAGAACGCAAAAACGACTGATTCGGCACAAACCGCTTTTCAAAACGAATTTTCATTATCGCGCATTAATCCGTCCCCTCTGACAATACTATTATAGATAGAAAGAAACGTCTATAAAATGAGGTGGACAATGAAGAAAGGAAACAATTTGCAACTCAAAAATCTGAACGTCGTGTACGGCGTGGCGTTGATTGCGACGGGCGTGCTGTTTTGCGTGTTGCGCTCGTCTTTCGTAAGCGCGATGCTGACGGTTGCGGGTGTGCTTGCGGCAATGGCAGGCGTGCTGAATCTCGTGTGCAAAAAATGGGTTGTCGGCGGAATCGAAATCGCACTCGGCGTGGTTGTCGTAACTTGTGGCTGGACGGTCGTCGACGTTGCGCTTTTGGTGCTCGGAATCGTGCTGTGCGTTTATGCGATATACTCGCTAGTTACGCAAATATCGATGTTTAAGCGTGCAAATACGAGAGATAAAGTGTTTATTTTGCTGAATCCTATCGTAACGCTTATCGTTGGCGTTTTGTTTATCGTGGCAAAATGGTATATGATTGACGCGGTGTTTATCGTGCTCGGCGTGGTGGCGATTTTGGAAGGAATCGCACTTATGTTCAAGACGGATTCGTCCGAAAAATCCGACGAAAAAGCGGCGTAAAAAGCCGTAAAACAACGTCAAAATTTTGCATAAAACGAAGCGCCCTTGCGTTGAAAAACGCACGAAAACGGCGTTGAAAAACTGCAAAAAAAACGTTAAATAATCGCAAAAAACCGTTAAAAAAACGTTTGTTTTTCGCATAAAAAACGTAAAAAAAACATCAGAAAAACGCCGTTTTTTACAGCGTTTTTTGATTAAAAAAGAGTGTTTTTTCGTTTCACTTCAACAAGTTTTCGGCGCTGTCGAAGTTGCGTTGCACGGCTTGGAAAACGTTTGCAAGTCGTCTGCCGTCAACGAAACAATGGTTGACGGTGACGTTTAAAACCATAACGTATTTGCCGTTTTCTATGCGGTACTTATCCCACGCGATTCTCGGACAAGAGGACGATTCGATATTGTTGTCGGGAAGCGGATGAGTGAACGATTCTATGCTCAACCACGGCAAACAAGTGATGTAATAATCGTCGTAGTCGCTCGAATCGTTGTACTCGTCGTCGAACTCGGTTTGCGACTTTTTCTCGTCGATGATTTTGCGAGTTTGCTCGTAAAATCCCTTGTAGTCCTCAATCATTTTGAAGCCTGCGTTGGCAAATTTGCCCGAGTCCGTCATAACGGTGAAAGTCGGGTTGATGACGTCGTAAAGACGGATTTCGCCTCTCACCTCGCGCATACGCATTTCGGGTACGGAATTGAGCGCTTTGGTCACGAGATACAGCGTGTTGGCAAAAAAACTCGTGCCGTTTGCTTTGGACGCTTTCACCACTTCGGTTACGTCGACTTTGATGTTCATTCCGTAGCAAGGATTTGCAAAAGTCCTGAACCACTTGTATTGCGAGGGATTGTCGAGTTCCTCGATTCTTATCGTTTGGTACATATAATCTTTTTGTCCGACGGTTGTCGGGCGTTTCGTTGTTCTTTTATTCTTGTTCGTCGAATCTCAAATACGCTTCTTTCAAGATTTTGGCGCAGTTTTCGACGCCTATCGCGGACGTGTTGAGCGTGATGTGATAGTTGCTTGCGTCGCCCCACTCGCCGTCCGTATAGTAGCGATAGTGTCTTGCTCGCATACGGTCGTTTTCCTTGATGAGTCTTTCGGCTTTTTTCACGTCGTCGGTGCGGCGGAACACTTTTATGACTCTTTCCACCCTCGACGGCATATCGGCGTGTATAAACACGTTGAGGCATTTACACTTGTCTTTAAGCACGTAGTCAGCGCAACGTCCGACTATAACGCACGGTCCGTTTTTGGCGATTTTTTCGATTGCGTCCGCCTCGCAAGCGTAGATTTTGGATTCGATATTTTCAAAGTTGTTTACGAGGTTTCCGCCCCACATACCCGACGTGAAAGCAAACGAGGATATGCCTTTCATTTTTTGTTCGTTTTCCTTGATGAACTCTTGCGCAAAGCCTGAATCTTCGGAAGCCATAGCGATGATTTCTTTGTCATAGAACGGAATATTGAGTTCTTCTGCAAGCAATTTGCCGACAAATCTTCCGCCGCTGCCGTATTGCCTCGATATCGTGATAATCGTGTTCATAAAACTCTCCTTCCGAGCGGAAAACCGCCCGCTTATCTACATATTTATTATCAATCATTTACGCAAATTCGTCAATACGCAATTTGCGTAAAAGCATGCGTTTCGTCGTATAATATAATTACGATTCCGCTAGATTCTTTTCGACACTTTTTTGATGCAAAGCGCATTTAGAGCGCAATGCGCAGGCGATTGACTTTTCACCGCTTTGAAACTATAATTGTCACATCAATATCGAGAGGTTTTTTATGCCATACACGGTATATCTCAAAAAAGGCGAAGAAAAACGCGTGCTTCAAGGTCACAGTTGGGTGTACGCAAACGAAGTTGCGCGCATAGAGGGCAAGGATAAAAACGGCTCGCTCGCAACCGTGCGCACGCACGACGGAAAGTTTGTCGGAAAAGGATATATAAACCACCTTTCAAAGATTCTCGTGCGCATTTTCATTCGCGACGAAAACCAAACCGACGACGAAAATCTGTACGCCGAACGCATAAAAACCGCAAATAATTGCCGCGCCGCGCTCGGCTACGACGATTGCTATCGCGTCGTTTTTGCGGAAGCGGACAACTTGCCCGCGCTCGTCGTGGACAAGTATTCGGACTATCTCGTGTGCCAGTTCCTTTCGCTCGGCATAGACAAGCAAAAAGACAAAATCGTCGATTGCCTCGTAAAGATTTTCAATCCCAAAGGCATATACGAGCGCAATGACGTTGCCGTTCGCTCGAAAGAAGGGCTCGACGAGCGCACGGGTGTGATTTACGGAGAAGTTCCCGACAAAATCATCGTCACCGAAAACGACTTGAAAATGTCCGTAGACGTGAAAAACGGACAAAAAACGGGATACTTCCTCGACCAAAAAGAAAACAGATTCGCAACTCGCAGATACGCAAAAGGCAGAGTTTTGGACTGCTTCTGCAACAGCGGCGGATTTTCCGTCAACTGTGCACTGACTGCCGACGAAGTTATATCTTGCGACATTTCGAAAGCCGCTCTCGACAACGTCAACGAGAACGCGCGCCTCAACGGGTTATCGAATATAACCACCAAGTGTGGCGACGTGTTCGAGGTGCTTCGCGCATACAAGAACGACGGCGAAAAATTCGATTTGGTCATTCTCGACCCGCCTGCATTCTGCAAGAGCGCAAGCGAGGTTAAGGACGCGTACAGAGGTTACAAGGACATCAATATTTTGGGTATGAAACTCGTAAAAAGCGGCGGCTATCTCATATCCTCGTCTTGCTCGCACTATATGACCTTCCCTTTGTTTGAAAAAATGCTCGTCGAAAGCGCGAAAGAAAGCGGAAAAATCGTGCGCACCGTCGAGATAAAATCGCAAGCGCCCGACCACCCGTCCCTACTCTGCGCCGAAGAAACGCAATATCTCAAATTCTTCGTCTTGCAAGTTATGTAAAGTTTTATTGCATTTTCAAGATATAAAACATAAAAAAATAAACGCGCAAAATCGGCGCGTTTATTTTTAATTTGAATGGGCACACTCAATTTTCGCTTTTTGCCGTATCGGTCAAAACGTGTACGTCGAGTTGATTGAACGGTATCGTTATGCCGTTTTGGTCAAACGCTTTCTTGACGTTTTCAAGCATATCGAAATTCACCGTCCAGTAATCCGCGTTCTTGCACCATACTTTCGTCGAAATGTCTATGCTGCTTGCGCTCTGCTCGGATACGCGTATAGACGGTTCTGGGTCTTTGAGTATGAGTTCGTTTTGAGCGCATACGTCCGCAATAACCGCCTTTGCCTTTTCAAAATCGTCAGAATACGAAATCGAGAATTTGAGATCGACTCTGCGCAAATCCTTTTCGGAAAAGTTTACGATTTGGCTTGTGGAAAGGTTACCGTTGGGCAAATACACCACTTTATTATCAGTCGTGCGCAATCTCGTATGGCAAATGCGAATATCCTCGACCGTGCCTTCGTAGCCGCACGCTTGAATGTAGTCGTCGTCCTTGAAAGGTCTTGTGATGAGGATAAGCACGCCGCCAGCAAAGTTTGAAAGTGTACCGTTGATTGCAAGACCGACGCCCACGCCCAACGAAGCGATAAGCGCGGTGATTGCGCTCGTATCGATTCCGACGTAGCCGATAAGCGCGATGACGACAAGCACTTTGAGCGCGACTTTTACGACGTAACTGACGGTTTTGTAAATGGTTTTGTCGATTTTCTTGTTCTCTGCGACCTTTTTGTCTGCGCGCTTTGCGATTTTCTTGCAAATCCAGTTGATAAGCGAAAAAGATACTATCATTATCACGATTGCGATAACGATTTTGATGCCAGTGTTAGTGAGCCAGTTTTGAACGGTTTGCCACACTTGTTGCCAGTCCATATTACACCTCATAAAAACTTTTGTACATAGCGCACTTGCGCTTCGTCAAGTGATTATACCCTCAAACCGCCCTTTTAGCAACATAAAAAACAATCAAATTTCCTTTTGGAAACGCTTTTTGCCCGTCTTGTATATTTTTCGTTTGACATCAAAATTTTTTCGTGTATAATAGAAAGGAATTGAAATCCGAGGAGGTGAAAAAGATGTCAACAGTCAGAGTCGGTGAAAACGAAAGTTTGGACAACGCAATCCGCCGTTTTAAGAGAAAATGCGCACGCGACGGCATCATCGGTGACCTCCGCAAAAAAGAGGCTTACGAGAAACCCAGCGTAAAACGCAAAAAGAAAGCGGAAGCGGCTCGTAAGAGAATGTACAAATCATAAACCACAAATTCTCGCATATATTGCGAGAAGACGGAGGTATGGCTCAGTTGGTTAGAGCACACGGTTCACATCCGTGAGGTCACAGGTTCGAGCCCTGTTACCTCCACCAACATCCGAAAACCCTACTATTTAGTAGGGTTTTTCTTATGTTCGTGTAGTTATCTTTGCTCGAATGTGCGTTCAAAACTGCGCAAGTTATTAAATTTCTACAAACAAAAAAAGCGTGCGGAAAGCACGCAATTTGGCAACGGGAAGTTACAGAGATAAATTCTATGCGAATATCTCGAAAACGGTTGATTATTGATTGTCTTGGGCGTTTTTGGCTTCGCGGACGGCTTTGGCAAGTTGCCCTGCACACGAAGTGTCCTTAAATCCGCACTTCACGTCGCCGAGTTTGCGCTCGATTTCGTCAACGGTCATTCCCTCAACCAAAATGGGTATTGCTTTGAGGTTGCCGGGGCATCCGCCGACAAAGTGTACGTTGGTGATTACGTCGCCGTCGATGTCGAACGATATTTCTCTTGAACAAGTGCCTTGCGTGCGATAATTGTAGTGCATTTTATTCCTCTTTTTACGATTTTATATGATTTTCAGTGATTCTATTGCGGTCAATTCTATTTTGCCGCTTATTCGGATTCCATTGCATTGTACTATGCAATATCCGTTCGGTCAACGATATTTTTGCGTTTTTTTTGCAAATCAGTCGAGGTCGTATTCTATCAAGGTTTTGCCGCCTTGCAACGTTTTGACCACTATTTTATGCTCGTCCAACACGGCGTACGAACGTTCCACGCCTTCGGGTGACAAGCCGAGTGCGCCGACGCAGACGTAAATCACGCCGTCTTTCACTTCGAGCATAGCGCGGTGGAAGTGTCCGTAAAACACTATATCGCCCTTTTTTGCGTTCTTCGGCGGCAAATCGGGGTTGCATTTGTGACCGTGCGTAAAGAAAAGCGTGCGACCGTACCACTCGCGCGAGAAGTCCTCGCCTATCGGGAAATCGCTTATCATCTGGTCCACTTCACTATCGCAGTTGCCCTTGATTACGGTGATAAAATCCTTTGAATCGTTGAGCATTTTTGCAACCGTCATAGGCGCGTAGCCTTCGGGGAACGGGTTGCGCGGACCGTGATTGTATATGTCGCCCAAAAGAACGACTTTTACGCTCGGATCGCTTTTGCGAGCGTCGTTTACTATATTAAGGAATCTTTCTATGTTCGCGCTCGAACCGTGAACGTCTGAACCGATGTAGAGTTTCATATCGAGCCTCCTTCTTTTCAAAAACGAGTATACCACACCGCCGCGCAGTAGTCAAAGCGGAAGCGGAATTTGTGGCGGAAATTGCGAGATTTTGTCTTGCGAGGTTTATATATTTATGTTATACTATTGTAAACTTTGGAGGAAAATATGAAAACAGTCAGACTTCGCACACCTTTCGAGGTTGGTTCAACACCGCTCGCGGAATATCCGCGTCCGCAGTTTGCAAGAGACAGTTACGTCACGCTCAACGGCGAATGGGATTACGCCATTTTGCGCAAGAGCGAGAGTTTTAACGGCAAATATCAAGGCAAAATACTCGTTCCGTTCTCACCCGAATGTTTGCTTTCGGGCGTTCCCGAAGGCACGAGAGTTACGCCCGACGACGTGCTTTACTATCATCGCACGTTCAATCTCGACGCAAACTTCGTCAAAGCAGTCACGATTTTGCACTTCGACGCAGTGGATATGATTTGCTCGGTCAAACTCAACGGCATTTCCGTTGGCGAGCATATCGGCGGCTACGTTCCCTTCTCTTTGGACGTATCGGCAGCGGTCAAAGTCGGCGAAAACGTCATCGAACTCGTCGTTACCGACCCCTGCGACACAAGTTATCACACTCACGCAAAACAATCCTCTAAACCGGGCGGAATCTGGTATACGCCGCAATCGGGCATCTGGCAAAGCGTCTGGATCGAGAGTATGGACGAAGTGTACCTCAAAGACGTCACCATCGTTCCCGACATCGACACCGACACTATCAACTTCAAATTCGACAAATCCGCAAACGTACCCGTCGACGTCATAGTTATGGACGGCGCAAAAGCCATTTTCAGCGGTCAATTCGACGGCGACACGGCAAGCATAAAACTCGAAAATTACGAACTTTGGTCGCCCGAAAACCCCAAACTCTACGACGTGGCGTTCAAAGTGGGCAACGATATCGTGAAATCCTACTTCGGTATGCGCAAATTCAGTTGGGTCACCGACAGCAAGGGCTTCAAGCGTATGGGTCTCAACAACAAGCCGTACTTCCACACCGGTCTTCTCGACCAAGGCTACTGGTCGGACGGTATGCTTACGCCGCCCTCTAACGCCGCTCTCGAATGGGACGTCAAGATGGTCAAGTCTATGGGCTTCAATATGCTCAGAAAACACATCAAAATCGAGCCTTTGCGCTGGTACTACCACTGCGACAAGGAAGGCATTTTGGTGTGGCAAGATATGGTCAGCGGCGGCTCGAAATACAACCTTTTATACATAGGTCTTTTGGCAACCGTGTTCGAATACCACATCAAAGACGACAACGAATCGGGTTACAAGAAACTCGCGCGCGCGGACAAGGAAGGTCGCGACGAGTTTGAAAACGAACTTCGCGTCACGATGAATCACCTCAAAAACGTCGTATCGCTTGCGGTATGGGTTCCCTTCAACGAGGGCTGGGGACAATTCGACTCGGTGCGTATAACCAAAGAAATGAAGAAGATCGACCCCACCCGCCTTATCGACAGCGTAAGCGGCTGGAACGATCAAGGCAAAGGCACGTCGGACACCAAGAGTTTGCACATCTACTTCAAGCCTTTGTTCGTACCCAAGAACGACGATCGCTGCTACATTCTCAGCGAATTCGGCGGATACGCAATCAAGACGGAAGGTCATATGTACTCGCCCGACAATCAATTCGGCTATCGTATCTACAAGAAGCCCGAATCGCTTGCAAAGGCAATCAAAAAACTCTACGAAAAGACAATCGTTCCCAAAATCGACAGAGGTCTTTCGGCAACCGTGTACACGGAAGTGAGCGACGTCGAACAGGAAATGAACGGACTTGTCACCTTTGACAGACGCGTCATCAAAGTGCCCGTCGATCTTATGCGTGAAATCAACGCGCAACTCGTCATCAAAGACTGACAATAACACTGCCATTATGCGCTTCGTTTCTTCGGAAGCGAAGCGCAATAATATTGCAAATTTTCAATTTTAACGATACTAAAGGTGAAACTATGAGCCTCGCAGATCAAATTTTTATCGAAACCTGCCGCAATATACTCGACAACGGAATCAGCGACGAAAACCTCGAAGTGCGCCCCAAATGGCTTGACGGAACGCCGGCGCACACAATAAAGAAGTTCTGTATCGTCAACAGATACGACCTCGCAAAAGAGTTTCCGATTATCACCCTTCGCCGCACCGCTTTCAAATCCGCAATCGACGAAATTCTTTGGATTTGGCAGAAAAAGAGCAACAACGTGCACGACCTCAATTCGCATATCTGGGACAGTTGGGCGGACGAAACGGGCTCTATCGGCAAGGCGTACGGCTATCAACTCGGCAAAAAGAGCGTATATCCCGAAGGCGAATTCGACCAAGTGGACAGAGTGCTTTACGACCTCAAACACAATCCGCAATCGAGGCGCATACTCACCAACATCTACAACTTCGAGGACTTGCACGAAATGCACCTCTACCCTTGCGCGTACTCGATGACTTTCAACGTCACGGGAAACAAACTCAACGGCATTTTGAACCAAAGAAGCCAAGACACCCTCACGGCAAACAACTGGAACGTCGTGCAGTACGCCGTGCTTCTTCATATGTTCGCGCAAGTGAGCGGACTTGAAGTCGGCGAATTTGTACACGTCATAAGCGACGCGCACATTTACGACCGCCATATTCCCATCGTCGAGGAAATTTTGAAGAATCCGCAATACCCTGCGCCGACTTTCAAAATGAACAAGGACGTAAAGAACTTCTACGACTTCACCGTCGACGATTTCGAACTTGAAAACTATCAGTACACCAAACTCGACAAAAAAATCGAAGTTGCGATTTGAGTTTAGGCACAACATACGTTGAAATATAGCAAAAAAACACGCCGAAAGCGGCGTAAAAACATCGTAAAAAGTTCATAAAAACGTATAAAAACGCACGAAAAACGTCGTTATTTTTCAAAGAAAATGAAAACGATTTTTGCAGTTGACAACAAATGGGGACTCGGCAAGAAAAACGACTTGCTGTTTTCTCTCAAAGAAGATATGCGCCATTTCGTCGCACACACGAAAGGCAAAACCGTCGTTATGGGAAGCAATACGCTTCTCTCTTTTCCCGACGGTATGCCGCTCAAAAACCGCACGAATATCGTGCTTAACCCCAACGGCACGGACGAAGACGCAAAAACGAAAGGATATATCCTCGTCAAATCCCTCGACGAATTGTTTGCAACGCTCAAAAACTACGACGGCGAGCAAACCTATGTCATAGGCGGCGCGATGATGTATCGCACGCTTTTGCCCTACTGTGACACAGCGTACGTCACGAAAGTGGACGCGGACGGCGGCGCGGAAGTATTCCACGAAAATCTCGACGAACTCGACAACTGGCAACTCGTAGAACAAGGCAAGCCAATCGACGACAACGGCTACAAAATCCGCTTCTGCACTTATAAAAACAACGCTGTAAAAGAGTTTTGATAAGTATTAGTTTTTATCGTTAAGAGAATAAAATAAATTTAATATAAATAAAAATCCCGCAAAAATGCGGGATTTTTTAATTTCGTTAATTCGCTTAAACTCAGTTGTCGCTTGCGATGATTTTGTTGAATTGTTCCAAAAGCAATGCCATTTGAGCCGCTTCTTCGCTTTGTTGTTGAGTTTGTGCAGGTGCAACGGGTGCAGGTTGAGGCGCAACGGGTTGTTGATATACGGGTTGCACGGGTTGTTGATAAACCGGTTGAGGTGCAGGTTGCGGTGCGTATTGAACGGGTGCTGCTTTGGGTTGAGCCGCTCTCTTGACGACGGGTGCTGCGTTGACCTTCTTGTAGCCTGCGTTAAGCACGGTTTGAGTGGTCGCTTTTGCGTCGAGCATAATGACCTTGTTGCAAAGAACAGAGTTCTTGTCGGGTTCGATAACGCCTGCAACGACGTCTTTGCCGTATGCTTTCAAGTAAGCGATAAGCGGGGTGATGTCGCCGTTTCCGTAGATAAGGAAGAAACCGTCGATGTTGGGGAATTGAGCAAGTCTTGCCGCGTCGATAACTTGACGAAGGTCGAGTTTGCCTTTTCTCTTTTTGGGAAGCGCAGAAAGTGCGTCGTAACTGTTTTCTTGGATGAACTCGCCGTAGTCTTTGGTACGTTTTGCGGAATATCCGTAGAATTTGCACGCTGCGATTTCACCGATGCGGGAAAGTTCTTCAAGAGCGGATTCAAACACGCTGAAAGGAACTCTGACGCTTTCGATGTCTGCAAGAACTACATATTTTTTGCTTGCTGCCATAATCTTCTTCTCCTCTTTCAAGTCGCACAAAGCGCACTTGTAATAGTCTTTTTATATTGATAAACTCATTTTATAACAAAATAAGTGATTTGTCTATACTTTTTTTGCTCTTTTGAAATAAAACGCCCATTGTTGAACGAAGCCTGCGTTTTCACCGTACTTTTCAACCAACAAATCGGACATTTTTTCGGGTGCAACGCCCTCGTATTCGCTCTCGAACGCCTTTTTTATCCAAGTGTCCACGGGAAACACGTCAAAGCGCGAGAAACCGAACAGCAACGCGCAATCGGCAACCTTTCTTCCGACGCCGTGCAATGACAAAAGTTTTGCGCGAAGTTCGGGCGTTGAGAGTTTTTTCCACTCATCAACGTTTTCGTCGAGCATAGTTTTGGCAACTCTGTCGAGATATTCCGCCCTATACCCTGCGCCTATTTTTGCGTAAAAGTCCGCACCTGCTCTCGCAAGTTTCTCGACGCTCGGAAAAGCGCGGTATTCGCCCATATCCTCGCCCAAAGAATCGCATATGCGCTCGATTATGCCCTTGATTCTCGGAATATGGTTGTTTTGCGACACGATAAAGGAAAAAATTGCTTCAATCGGGTCTTGACGAAGAATGTGAATCCCCTTTCCGTACTCGATTGCCTCGGACACGAAACCGTTGTCCGCTACTTTTGCCTGAATCGCCGCATAGTCGGTGTCGAAATCGAAATACTTTTCAAAAAAGCCCTTGTCGTCGCATTTTACGACGTACTCGCCGCCCGCGTCGGTTATGTGCGCCATATGATTTTTCGCGCATACTCTGAACGTATCGCCCTCTTGCACGAAACGAAAAACTTGTCCGCAATCGAGGGTCTGTCCGACGTCGAAAGTCGGCGTTTTGGGGATTGAAAATTCGATTTGATTCATAGTTAAGTATATTGCCGTGCACGCAAGATATTTCATTCAATATATTGCGCGCGCGTTTTTGCGTGCGTGCGCACGCGTATGCGCGTGCTTACGATAGAAAAAACCGCCCTAAATTCGGGCGGTTTCGTTTTGACTGTTATTGCTCTTGTGCGTAAACGGAAACTTGTTTTCTGTCTTTTCCAACACGCTCAAATTTCACAACGCCGTCGATAAGTGCGAACAACGTATCGTCTTTGCCGATTGAAACGTTGTTGCCCGGATGATACTTCGTACCTCTTTGGCGAACAAGAATGTTGCCTGCGAGAACGAATTGACCGTCAGCGCGTTTGGGGCCCAGACGCTTGGATTCGCTATCACGACCGTTGTGCGAAGAACCCGTTCCTTTCTTATGAGCGAATAATTGTATATTCATAAACATAATCATTCTACCTCCAATGTTATAAAGTCCGAAAAGTTTTCATAGAGGTCGGACGCCCCTAAATAAGCCGTTCTCAAAATCACGTCCGCATCGTGCGATTGAGAGGAAGTCATTGATTTGGGCAACATCGCATACAAATAACCGTCTTTTGCGTCGGTTTCATACGCTATGTTCACGCCCACTATGTGCATAATGCCAAGCAC
>URTQ01000022.1 GCA_900550855.1 uncultured Eubacteriales bacterium | reverse complement strand
TTCGCACCCAAACGGCGCAGTCGCTTGTACTTTCCGTCAAGCTCGGCGTTCGCTTTCTCGCCGCCGTTGCGGCTCGTGTTCCGTCTTTGAAATTACTATTCGTTACCATTACAATTATAAAAATAATCGCACCCAAACAGATGTATAATGCGAAAGAGACACCCGAACGGCAACCCTAATTTACTAATCGTAAATGAGTTAAAAGTTTCGCTGTTTGGCGCGATATAAGACCTCGATAAATCGATGAATAATGCGAAAGGCACGGCTTGAATCAAAACCCAGTGTACATAGGCGTACACGATTTTGAGGCAAGCCGTGCCTGACAAAATTAGTCGCGATTTAGCGAGGTCTTATTTGATGATTGACGGGTTCCAGTGGGGATCCGCCTCAAATCCCATAATCTTCACTGCCGTTGCCGCTATGTCGGAAAGTCCGAACGAACCGTCTGCGATTTCGCAATCGTAGTTGTAGACGATGAACGGAACGGGATTGAGCGAGTGCGCGGTACGCACGGAAATGACGCCTTTCTTGTTCTTTTCGAGCATCTCGTCGGCGTTGCCGTGATCGGCGGTGACGATGAGCGCGTAATCGTGCTTTTTGACGATAGGAAGAAGTCTTGCAAGAGCGAGATCCACCGCTTCAACGCCGATTCTTGTTGCGTCGAGATTGCCGGTGTGTCCGACCATATCGCCGTTTGGATAGTTGCAACGGATAAAGCCGTATTGCTCGGATTCGATCGCTTCGATAACCTTGTCGGTAACTTCTGCGGATTTCATCCACGGGCGTTGATCGAAAGACACTTTGTCGGAAGGCACTTCTTCCCAAACTTCGAGTTCGTCGCTGAACTTTTCGGAGCGGTTACCGTTCCAGAAATAAGTGACGTGACCGTACTTTTGCGTTTCGGACACCGCATAGGATTTCACGCCGTGATTGACGAGAAATTCGCTGAGCGTATACTTGATTTGCGGCGGTTCGACGAGAAATCTCGTTGGCAAATGCAAGTCGCCGTCGTATTGAAGCATACCTGCGTAAAGCACTTTGGGCATATTGCCTCTGTCGAAGCCGTTGAAGTCCGCATTGTCGAACGCCATAGAGATCTCGATGGCTCTGTCGCCGCGGAAGTTGAACAAAATCACGCTGTCGCCGTCGTGCATTGCGCCGACGGGTTGACCGTCCTTTTTGATGACGAAAGCAGGCAAATCTTGGTCGATAACGCCGGGATTTTCGTTGCGATACGTTTCAATGGCTTCGGTTGCGCTCGCAAATCCTCTGCCCTCGCCGTAAACGTGGGTGTAGAAGCCCGCTTTAACCATATCCCAGTTTGCGAAATATCTGTCCATCGTGATGACCATACGACCGCCGCCGCTTGCTATGCAGGCGTGGAAATCGTCGTCGTTCAATTCCGCCATAGCGTTTTCGAGCATATCGACGTAAGTGAGCGCGCTCGTTGCGGGAACGTCTCTGCCGTCAAGCAAGATATGGGCATACACTCTCTTCACGCCGTCGCGCTTTGCGCCCTTAATCAAGGCGATTAGATGTCCGATATTGCTGTGTACGTTGCCGTCCGAGAGCAAGCCGATGAAGTGCATTGCGCTTGCGTTTGCAACGCAGTTGTTTTTGAGTTCTTGCCACGCGGCAGAATTGAAAATATCGCCGCTTTCGATGGCTTCCTCAACGAGTTTTGCGCCTTGCGAATAGACTTGACCGCAACCGAGTGCGTTGTGTCCCACTTCGCTGTTGCCCATATCGTCGTCGCTGGGAAGACCGACCGCCGTGCCGTGCGCCTTGATGTAGGTGTTGGGACACTCTTTCAAGAGCGTATCCAAAGTCGGCGTATTTGCAAGCGTAACAGCGTCGCCGAGTCCCGTTTTCGACTTTCCGACGCCGTCCATAACAACCAAAACGAGTTTTTTCATAGTTATATCCTTTTTGTTGTAAGTTGAATTTTTATACGGTTAGATTGCCGATTTTGCGGCGCATTATGCAACGCAAAACTCGGCAATCCTTTCTTGATCGCTAAATTTTGTATGAGTTGTCAAAAACCTTAGTAGTTGACGACTTGCGAGAAATCGACCGCCTTCAAAGACGCGCCGCCGATAAGTCCGCCGTCGATTTCGGGCATAGACATAAGTTCTTTGACGTTCTTGGGGTTCATACTTCCGCCGTATTGAATACGAACGCGATTTTCCGCGCACTTGGGGCAATAAAGTTCCGCCATAGTTCTGCGGATGATTGCGATTGTTTCGTTTGCGACTTCCGCCGTTGCGGTTTTGCCCGTACCGATTGCCCAAACGGGTTCGTATGCGATGACGATGTTGTCGAGTTCGTCTTTGTCGATGCCGTCGAATGCGCCCTTCGTTTGACGAACGAGCACTTCTTCGACCTTTCCGTTTTCTCTTTCTTCGAGAGTTTCGCCCACGCAAATGATGGGTTTAAGACCTGCCGCAAGAGCCGCTTTTGCACGAGCGTTGACGGTTTGGTCGGTTTCGCCGAAGTATTGACGACGTTCAGAGTGACCGATGATGACGTATTCAACGCCGAGTTCGACGAGCATTTTTGCGGAAATTTCGCCTGTAAACGCGCCTTTTTCAGCCCAGTGTACGTTCTCTGCGCCGACTTTGATGTTCGTGCCTTTGGTCATTTCGACAGCGGTTGCAAGATCGGTGTACGGCGTGCAGATGACTACGTCGCATTGCGCGTCCTTAACGAGCGGCGCAAGGTCGGTGATAAGTGCCTTCGTATCGGCGATTGTGTTGTTCATTTTCCAGTTTCCTGCGATAATGGGTTTTCTCATAATATACCTCGAAAATTATTATTTTGTTTGTGTCTTTCACTCTTAGTGCTTGTCGTGGAACGACTGCGCAAATTGAATGAAGAACAAGAACACGTTTGCTCTTCACTTTCGGTCGTTAACAACGACAGCAATAATCGGATGAAGAACAAGGAAGCGTGCGTTCGCTACAAAACCCAGCGTACAAAGCGTACGCGATTTTGTAGCGAATGTATGCTGACGACGTTATTCGCCGATTAGTGCTTGTCGTTGAGGCAGGCGATGCCGGGAAGAACTTTCCCTTCAAGGAATTCAAGCGATGCGCCGCCGCCAGTCGAGATGTGGGTCATCTTGTCGGCGTAGCCGAGTTGCGCGACTGCCGCTGCGGAATCGCCGCCGCCGATGATGGTGGTTGCGTCGGTTTCTGCCATTGCTTTTGCGACTGCGTTCGTACCTGCTGCGAGTTGCGGATTTTCAAAAACGCCCATAGGTCCGTTCCATACGACCGTTTTTGCGCTCTTGACGGCAGAAGCAAAGAGTTCTTGCGTTTTCGGACCGATGTCGAGTCCTTCTCTGTCGGCAGGAATGTTGAAACTGTCGTAATATTCGATGTCGACGTGAGCGTCGATGGGGTCGGGGAAACCTGCGCAAGTTGCGGTGTCGATCGGAAGATAAATGGTCTTGCCGAGCGATTTTGCCTTTTCGAGCATCTTGTTGCAGTATTCGATCTTTTCGTCGTCGACGAGGGAAAGACCTACGCTGCCGCCTTGTGCTTTAATGAAGGTGTACGCCATACCGCCGCCGATGATGAGCGTGTCGCACTTGTTGAGAAGATTGTCGATGACGTTGAGTTTGTCCGCAACCTTTGCGCCGCCGAGAATAGCAACGAAAGGACGAACGGGATTTTCAACCGCGTTGCCGAGGAATTTGAGTTCCTTTTCGATAAGGAAACCGCTCACTGCGACGGGTGCGAATCCGTATTGAACGATACCTGCGGTGGTTGCGTGTGCGCGGTGTGCCGTGCCGAACGCGTCGTTGACGTAAACGTCGCAGAAGTCAGCAAGTTTTCTGCAAAGTTCTTCGCTGTTCTTTTCCTCGCCTGCGTCGAAACGAGTGTTTTCCAAAAGCACGATTTCGCCGTCTTTGAGAGCCGCGACTTTCTTGTGCGCGTCTTCGCCCACGAGGTCGGTTGCAAACGTGACTTTGCCGGGGAAATGCTCTGCGAGTTTGTCCGCAACGGGCTTCAAAGTGAACTTCTTGGGGTCGTTTTTGAGAGCCTTTGCGATATATTCGGCTTTTGCCGCCGCTTGTTCGTTTTCGGGAAGAGCTTCGACAGCCTTTTTCTCTTTCTTGTTGAGGCCGAAACCTTCGGTGAAGATGTTGTGGGGCTTGCCCATATGCGAGCAAAGGATAACTTTTGCGCCGTTATCGACGAGATACTTGATTGTGGGAAGCGCACCGTTGATACGGTTCTCGTCGGTGATTACGCCGTCAACCATAGGAACGTTGAAGTCGCAACGAACCAAACACTTTTTGCCTTTGACGTCTACGTCGCGGATTGTCATTTTTGCCATAGATAATTCTCCTTTAAGAAAATTGATTTTTCGAGATTTTGTCTTAAAACCTATCGAAACGTGCTTGCGCATACGCCGTGTACGCTTGCGCCTTATGCGCGTATCAATATATTTTTAGCGATAATCAGTATATCACACGCGCGCAAAAATTTCAAGAAAAATATAAACATTCCGCTTTTGAAATCCTCGATTGCGTTTTGCAGTCTTATCCGAAAACGTCTAACGTCGAAAAAACAGACCGTGCGCACGTTGCAAAACCAAATCGAAACCGCATTTTGCAAACACAAATCGTGTTTTGATTTGCAAGGCGTATTTTATCAAATTACACATATCGTGTTTTGCAAACTAATTTTTCAATGAAAAAACGGCGATTTTTCGCCGTTTTCCGCCTTTTTACTAAATCTTGCAACACATATCGTGTTTTATGTCGTTTTGTCGAAATCCGACAAAATCCGATTATTTCTCAAGATTTCGTGAGGTGTCCCTCGCAAAGCAGATTGTCGAATCCGAGATGTCGCATACCCTCGTACACCACGATTGCAACCGAGTTGGACAAATTGAGAGAGCGAGCCTCTTTGACCATAGGAATACGCATCGACATATTGTAGTTGTCGTGAAGCAGTTCTTCGGGAAGTCCTTTCGACTCTCTGCCGAAAAACAAGAAATCGTTTTGCGAATAATTTGCCTCGTCGTAGCGCAACTTCGCTTTCGTCGAACAAAAATAAAAGTGCGGCGATTTCCCGTCTATCGAATTGTCGTCGATATGCCAACTTCCGTCAGCCTCTTTGTGAACTCTGCCCTCTGCGTTTTTCTCGAAAAACTCTTCGAGGTTTTCGTAAACGATAAAATCGGTCAGATGCCAGTAATCGAGCCCCGCTCTTTTCAACGCCTTGTCGCTTATATCGAAACCGATGGGTTTTATCAAATGCACCTTGCAACCCGTTGCCGCCGCCGTACGCACGATGTTGCCCGTGTTTTGCGGTATTTCGGGTTCTACCAAAACAATGTTGAACGCCATATTCCACTTCCTTTTTATGCGACAATGATAGCACTTTTCTCGTTCTTTTTCAAGCGCATACACGCATAAACGAACCTATCGCGCACATAAAAAAACAACCGCGTGTGCGATTGCTTTTTTACTTTTTGTTTTTGCTTCCGTATTGCGATTACGCAAACATATAAAGCGGAACGAACAATATCGTTGCCAAGATGATAAGCACGGTCAAAATGTATGCGACCTTTCCGCCGACGCCGGGAAGTTTTGCGTTATGCCAGCCGTACCACGCGCCCGCAAGAGCAAGCGTGAGCGTAGAGGCAAGTCCGCACCAGATGCCTTCCCAAGCATATGTGCCTTCTGCAACGAGAATTATCGTTACGATACCCAAAAGCGCAGCCAAAATGAGTGCGTAGCATACGATTTGATTGACGACGCTCTTTGACGGTTTCTTTGCCATATAGTTACCTCCGTCTTTTTTTTGATTGAGGTTATTATATCATTCAATGCGTTTTCGTCAATATCTCGACGCAAAAATTTATGCAATTTTTAGATTGAAAACGCGGCGACGATTTTTGCCATACAAAGTGCAATTTATCGCGCGCTTTATCGCAGGATTCGGTGTGCGCTTTTCATATGTTCTTTCAAACGATTTGCAAGCAATCTTTCGCATACTTCTTGACGAGATATCGCGTTTGCAATACAATAAAATTATGAAAAACGAAAAAAGCAAACTTCAAAAAAATCTGACCAAACAACTCGTATTGTCAATCGCACTCACCGTTATGCTTCCTTTGGGCATTGCAATGACCATCGTCGGCGCGACTCGTAAGGAAGAAGGCGGCGCGCTTTTCACCGCGATTATGGCAATCGGCATAGTGTTCGTCGTGTTGGGATTTTACGGCTCGCCTATGGCGTGGGTGCGCTATGCGCCGCAAAAGAGATACGCTCGCATAATCGACGCAATCAAGCGCGAAGGATTCAGAGACGCAACCGAAATCGCAAATCACCTTTCTATGCAACCAAACGAAGTTATCGACGCGGTGCGCGTGTGCATCGACAAGCAATATCTTTGCGACTACACAATCGAGGACACCAAAATTTTGCCGCTCAACAATCGCCCCGACGACATCGGCGTGTACACCGTGCAATGCCCGTACTGCGGCGGCATAACCCAAACGAGCAACAATCTGCAAGTCAAATGCGAATACTGCGGACGTATGATAGACGTCGAAAAGAAATAATAAGAAATAAACTACAAATAGAATAAATTAGCAAAATCTTATAATTCAAAAAGCACTCGCAAGAGTGCTTTTTTTTGCAATAATCGCATTTTAGAAATTATATTATCCGACTTCCGCTTCGCTTTGCTCTCTCGCAATACGCTCGTACACGTCGACGTCGCAAAACGTTTTGTCTGTCATCTTGTCGTTTATGAGCATCATAAGTCTGCCTATGCCGATAAAAAGCAACATTCCCGCCATCAGCACGATAAACATCAAAAAGTACGCGAGCGGATAATTGACGTCGCCCTTCGAGAATATCGACCATATAAATTCGGGGCGATAGAACGGATAGGGATAAAAGTGCATCTTGCCCACCGCGCCGCGAATTATGGAAAAGAGCGAGTACACGAACGGATATATCGCAAACGCCCATACGGTTTTGTGATTCGTGCGCCTGTTCGTGAACGGAAAGAACCACAAAATCAGCATAATCGGCGGTATAATCATATGGAAATACACTTGAATAAAACTGCTCATTGCGTGGTATGAGTCCTGCCATTGAAACGGCGGTGTAAATCCCATAGGGATTCCTGCGGTGTAAACGAGTCCGGTCACGAGAATATACGTCGTTGCCATTGCGCCGACGAGCGGATTGTAAGCGACTTTCTTTGCGCCGTTTACGCCGAAAGAGGCAAGTCCCGCGCAAATGAGATAAACATACACGAAAACGTTAGACTGAATCGTGAAAAAAGACAAAATATTGAATTTCCCGTAATCTACGGGGCTGAATTTTTCGTCATACTCGAATTTATAATAGCACAATCTATGTATGATAATCAAAAATCCGAACACGCCGAGAATCATCAGCAGTATTCCGAACGCTTTGTTTTTTGCGAGTTTGCTTTCCTTGTACATAATGCCCCTTATCATTTCCGAAACGACGCGCGCGTCATACGGTTAAAACGTATATAAATATATTATCATTTATCAATAAAAAGTCAATATGCACTTTATGTGCGTATCGGCGTGCGATTTCACGCCTTGCATCGCTTTCGCCTAAAACGTAGAGTTATTTTTTTCCAAAAAAACGTTCGTTTTTAAGTTTTTTGAACAAAATACTATCGATAATAAACAACATTTTCTACTTGTGTGTATTATTTCTCATTTATGGTATAAAGTGTTGTTGACTGCAAATTTGAGGCATATATAATATGTGTAGAAAACAAACCGAAAGAGGTAAAAAATATGAAAAAATCAACAACTATTCTATGGTTTTTGGCAAGTATATTGATGATTGCGGCAGGCGTGGTTTGCTTCTGTCTGCCCGTTGACACGACAATGTCCGTGCTTGCGTACATCGTCGGCGCAATCGTGCTTGTGATAGGCATCGTGGAAATTGCGGGATTCTTCACCACTGCGAGATTCGTCGGTGGTGGCGCATTCCTCGCAGACGGCGTAATCACAACCATTCTCGGCATCATATTGCTGGCAAACGAAGGCGTTGTGGCAGGCTTTTTGCCCTTCATCTTTGCAATGTGGTTTATCGTGGAAGGCATTTCGGAATTGTCACTTGCAATCTCGGCAGGCAGATGCCACGTTCCGTACTGGTGGACGCTTCTGATTCTTTCGATACTTGAAATCATCTTCGGCTTCCTCACCTTCTTCGACCCCATCGGCGGCGCAATCTCGCTCACGGTTATGGTCGGCACGTTCCTCATCGTACACGGCATCTCGATGCTCGGCGACTGGATCGTTGCACTGCGCGTCAAGAAGTTCTTCAAAGGCTTCTTCGGACGTCCTGCGGTGTACAACGAAGGCGAAATGGACGAATCCCGTTGCGACGACCAACGCTAAACTAAAAAACACATCATTCATTTGATTGTTCCTAATAATTTTCCCCTAATGAAAAAAGCACTCGACGAGTGCTTTTTTCGTTATCTAAACGGTTGAAATATACAAGAATACAAAGCAAACGACGATAAAATAATTATACCGATACAAACGAAAACCGCAGTCGAACTGCGGTTTTCGTATATATCGTTTGAATATTCGCTTATTTCGATATTCGATTATTCTGCGAGATAGTCGCGGCAAGCGTCTTCGAGGGCTCTGCAAATCGCAAATGCGTCTTCGAGGTCTTTGCCTCTGACCATAACGCCGTGATGTCCCATAAAGCAAGCGGGGGCGTCGCCGATTGCCGCCGCAACGTTTTTCACGAGTCCGTTCGTGCCGGGAAGCGCCGCTTTTGCGCACGGAATCTCTTTGCCCAAAACGTCTTGATACTTTTCGGGAACGGGCATAGCCTTGCCCATTGCGGCGAGAATACAGCCGTAGAACGGGTGCGTATGAATGGTTGCGTTTACGTTCTTGTCGCCTTTAAGCAAAATCGCGTGGATACCTTTTTCGCTGGTGGCTTTGTTCGTGCCCGTCCATTCGAGAGTTTCCATATTGACTTTTGCCATTTGTTCGGGTTTGAGCATAACGTAATCGATTCCCGACGGCGTTGCGAGCATATATTGATCGTCGAGTTTGACGGCAATGTTGCCCCAAGTGCCTTGAACGAGGTTTTCGTCAAGAAGTCTTACGCCTGCGTCTTTGATGTCTTGCGCGACTTTCTTTTCCTCGTCGGTGACGACTGCGGTCGGTCTTTCCTCTTTTTGTTCCTTTTCACCGCTCTCGGCAGCCTTTTGTTGCTTTTGGTTGGTTTTGGAATATTTGAGTTTGAACACGACGTGTTCCAAAAGTGCGGCGACTGCGCCCATATGTTGCGTTCCGCCCTTCTTTTCCGCAAGGATTTCGGCGTTGCAAGCCTTGTCCAAAACGAGCGTTGCGGTGAAAACTTCGTCGAGAGTGCGTCCCGTCACGACCGCGCCCGCTTCGGGAAGCAAGCAGCAGTTGCGTTGACCCGAAAGAGCCGCAACCACGTCGGAAGCGACGTTCTTTTGCGCGCATTTGACGGAAACGCCGCAAACCTGCGCCATATCGTCGAGGATAGGCATAAGAGTTTTTCTCTTTTTGGAAAATTCGACGGTGCTGTCGCTGTCGACGATTGCCGCCGCATTAGCCTCTTTGTCCTGACGGATTGCGCAGAACAAGATAACCGCCGCCGCGCGGAAGTTGCCTTCGAGCGTTTCGATATTCTTGTCGTTGACGAAAGTCAAATCTTCTTCCTTTACGTCGGAATAATTTATTCTCGGACGAGTGATGACGATGCCGTCTTCTTCTCTGACCGCGATGTAACCGCTTTGCAAATACTTCTTTTCCGCGAGCATATTCGCG
This sequence comes from uncultured Eubacteriales bacterium, assembly GCA_900550855.1. GTDB lineage: Bacteria > Bacillota > Clostridia > Christensenellales > CAG-917 > CAG-475. The sequence goes on along the minus strand of URTQ01000022.1, from coordinate 3,411 downwards.
TATTTTTTGACGTTTGCAACAATCAATTCGTTCATACTGTTCTCCTACTCTGCCGCTTGTGCGCACGACAGTTATTATTGCTTTATCGATATTATATCAAACGCGGACGAAAAATCAAGTTTTTATTTTTGCGGCGAAGCGCATTAAAACCGCTATTACTCGGCGTTTGACCGTTCGTATCGCAAGGCATACGAGTTGCCTTAAAAAAACGTCGGCGCACGATTTTGTGCGCCGACGACGTTATCGCTTAGTGAGGTTTCTTTTCAAATCTCGAATCGTCTTCGCACTTTACGACTGTCTTGAACACGTTTTCGAAGCGGCGAAGTGCCTCGTCGATGATTTCGTCCGTGTCCGCCATAGAGGTGTAAAGACGGCTGCCTGCGAGGGTGACGATTCCGTTTGCCATATACGCCGCGCCCATTTGTTCCATAGCAACCTTTCTTCTGAGCATTTCGGGTTTCTTTTTGAGCATCGGGATGACAGAACCGAGCAAGCACATATTCGAGAAGTCAAAACTCATTGCGCCCGTGCATTCGAGGTGGACGATGCTGCCTTGATTGTAGACGACGTAAGGAAGATTGTATTTCTTCACGAGTGCTTTAAGACCCGTTGCAAGACGGTCGCCCGCTCTGCCTGCGACTTCGCACGCGTTGTTCTTTTCGATTTCGCAGATTGCGAGGTATCCTGCATAGGAACTGAGCGGGTTTGCAGCGAGAGTGCCGCCGACGTACGCTTTCTTGCCCATACCTGCAAGACCTGCCGCCATAAGCGAAACGTATTCTTTCTTACCGCCTACGCCGCCTGCGGAAGGATAGCCGCCCGCGACGATCTTGCCGAATACGGTGAGGTCGGGATACATATCTCTGCCCGTACCTTGACGTTTGAATTTGACGACTTTGCCGTCGACGAGTTTCTTGTCGTCGATAATCCAAGGCTTGCCGTTGATGGTGACGGGGGTGTCGTCCACTTTGTAGCCGTATTGCTCGTCGAAGAAGTAACCTGCCGCGCCGTGAATGCCGACTCTGAAACCGGTGACGACTTCGTCGAAGATGAAGAGCGCGCCGTATTTCTTTGCAAGAAGTCTTGCTTTGAGGTTGTAATCGACGTCGATGGGACGAGTGCCCGATTCAGGACCGACGGGTTCGACGATGACTGCCGCCGTACCGCCGCGCATAACGTTCTTTTTGAGCATTGCTTCGAGCATCGCAAGGTCGTTGGGACGCACTTCGTCGGTATTGTTGTAGCAACCGGGGATACCGTGAGATTCGAGGAATTGACGGCTTCCGGGGATCTTCAAGCCGTAAACCATTTGATCGGACCAGCCGTGATATGCGCCGCCGCATTTGATGACGCGTTTGTTCTTCGTTGCGCAACGTGCCACGCGGATTGCCGCCATAACGGATTCCGTACCCGAACCGAGCATACGGAACATTTCGCAAGCAGGCATCAATTCGCTGATTTTCTTTGCCAAAAGAAGTTCGCCTTCGTGGAAAAGACCCGTTACAGGACCGCAGTTGTTGAGAAGGTCGAAAACTTTTTCTCTTACCGCAGGGAAATTGCTTCCCAAAATGGTAGGACCGCCCGCTTGAAGGAAGTCGATGTATTGATTGCCGTCACGGTCGTAAAGATATGCGCCTTCCGCCTTTTCCATACACATAGGGAACGGGAAGTTGAACGCGAGGTTGTGTTGAACGCCGCCCGGGATGTACTTCTTTGCCTCAGTCGTGATTTCTTTTGACTTTGCGCATTTTGTATCGAAATGATTGAGAACGTCTTTGAGAGCGTCTTCCGATACGCAATAGATCGGTTGATCGGTCAAGTTCTTCAATTCTTGATTGATTTGCTTTGCATCTTGCCATTTGGAAATGCCGTAGCCGTTTGCCATAATTCGCCTCCGAGATTTTTAGGTTCGATATAATTATACCAAAGGCAAAACGGAATGTAAATACGCAAAACGGGCAAATAAACAATACAAAACCGCGTTTATGTCAAATACGAAACAAAAAAACGCAAACTGATTCAAACTATAAGTTTGAGGGGCGAAATCGCAAGGTATAAAACCGCTCTTGAAGCGCAAATATTAAAAAAGGTATTGCAAAGGGCGTTTTTTTCGTCTATAATGTCAGTACAATCCCCAAGGAGGAAACAAAATGAATAAAGCAGAATTTATCAAAGCAGTGGCAGCAAAAGCCGACCTTTCCATCAAAGACGCAACCGCAGCGGTAGACGCATACGCAGCAGTCATAGCAGAAGCACTCAAAGCAGGCGACAAAGTTGCAATCGCAAACTTTGCATCCTACGAAGTCAAAGAAAAAGCAGAAAGACAAGGCTTCAATCCCCTTACAAAACAACCGATCACGATCGCGGCAAGCAAAGCACCTGTCGTCAAATTCGGCAAAGCGTTCAAGGATTTGTTCAACTAATTGCTTTGATTTGAAATTAGCATAAAAAAGCACCGTCGCCGACGGTGCTTTTTGTATAGATAGGCGTGTTTTTTTATCGTTCTAAAAGCATTTGTTTGTGCTTGCATAGTTGTGCGTACAAAAACTTATTCAATTCCGCAAGTCACGCCCCACCAACTCGTCTATCGTAATCCCGAGCGCATCGGCAAGCAACCAACAGTCCTTGACGTTCGGAATATTGATTCCGTTTTCCCAATAACTAATCGCGGCGTGCGTAACGCCTATCTTTTGCGCAAGTTGTTTTTGAGTGTAATTTTGCGCCATACGATTCATTTTTATGGATTTTCCGATAACATTGTCTTTCATTATAATTGTAGCATATAAGAATTCTTACATTTATTCTTGACTTTTAAGAATTCTTACATTACAATTTGATTAATAAATTTGGAGGAACAACAAAACAATGAGCAATTATGCCGAAACCAATTTAACAAAAGACGAAAAAATAATACAAAAAGCGAAAAAATCCTTTATTGCGATTTTTCCTCACTTTATCAGATTTTTGACGACGGAACTTGCCCTCACAAACAAGAAAGTTATAGGAAAAGTGGGATTGATTCGCACGCACTCTGTTGCAAGCGCACTTAACAAAATTCAGAATATATCCGTTTCGAGCGGTTTGTTCGGCAAAATATTCGGTTACGGAACGATAAAAATCGAAACTGCGGGCGCAGAACCCGTATACTTTTACGGAATTAAAAAGCCCGAATCGTTCAAAAAAGCGGTATTTACGCAAATGGATATATACGACCAAGAACGCATACGCGAGCAAGCGGCACAAATGGCAAACGCAATGTCGCAAGTAATGACAAAATAAACAATTTTCCTCACATAGCGTAATTAAAAAGACAAACCGCCGAAGTCCTAATCGGCGGTTTGTCTTTTATATGTCGTTTGAACGGAAAATTGTACTAAGTTGTATTAACGGAAACTTATGCAAACCGTTTGA
>URTQ01000021.1 GCA_900550855.1 uncultured Eubacteriales bacterium | reverse complement strand
CAGCGAATATTTGCCGAGGCTATATACAAATAAAGATTATGTGGTTTATACAGGTTCTCACGACGGCGACTGTACTCTTACGTGGACGGAAAACATTGACGGAGATACGCTAAAACGATTCAAAAGAGAATGTTCGCACATCAAAGGGTTAAACCCGACGTATAAGATGATTAAACTGGCGTTTGATTCAATTGCGGAACTTGCAGTGATACCGTTGCAGGACTGGCTTTTGCTTGGAAACGAAGAAGGCAGAATGAATACGCCGTCCGTTGCACAAGGAAATTGGGTTTGGCGTGCTCCGTCCGACTATGCGTCGAAAAAGTTAATATCGACGATTAAAAGATTTAACGTTCGTTCGCATCGCGAAAAATGATTTGCATGTCGGTTTTGAAGAACGCAATAAAGACTTGCGTGGGACTATTACGAGATACGAACCGCTCAACAGATGATATTTCACCGTTTTCAAACGCATATGGTATTGCACAAGAGGCAATGTTAAACGATGAGGCTGAATGATAATATAAGAAGTTGCGCGCAAATTTTGTGCGTAAGCAGATGCATGGATAAATAGGGTAGTGGTTTGATTGTCAAAAATCAGCAATACGAGATTTTGATAAACTCTTTGAATTTATAGGTGTAGTTTTGTTGCAAAAAATTCTCGAAGAAAAAATAATACGAACCCATTATCTGAGTTCGTATTATTGTCATTTGGTGACCCACCGGAGATTCGAACTCCGGACCATCGCATTAAAAGTGCGGTGCTCTACCGACTGAGCTAGTGAGTCATTTGGCAGGGGTAGCTGGATTTGAACCAACGAATGCCAGAATCAAAATCTGGTGCCTTACCGCTTGGCGATACCCCTACAACGCAGTCTATCTTATCACCAAAACAAAGTTTTTGCAACAAATATACTGCACTTTTTTGCCGAATGTAAAATAATTTTTGTTTCGGCTGCGACAGAAAACCTATTGTTGATTATCTGCCCGTTCGAATCCGATGAGGTTATCGTCGGACTCAAACTATATCGACTCTATTTAGAGCGATGTAACAAAGTGGGGTGAATAGTGGGATTCGAACCCACGACCTCCAGGGCCACAACCTGGCACGCTAACCAACTGCGCTATATCCACCATAATGGCGAGCCTGAAGAGATTCGAACTCCCGACACACGGCTTAGAAGGCCGTTGCTCTATCCTGCTGAGCTACAGGCTCATTGCATTAGATGCTCAAAGTTTGTTTGAGTTCTGTAATGGAGCGGGTGATGGGAATCGGACCCACGCAATCAGCTTGGAAGGCTGACATTCTACCATTGAACTACACCCGCACGGACTCAAATCGCACTTTTGAAAGAGCAATCTATAATTCAATGCTTAACAATATTACCACATCGGCGTATTTATGTCAACAAAATTTAGATTAGATTTACGATTTTGACCGTAAATTTTCCGTCGTGGACGACTGCGTAAGCGTATGACGGCGCGCCCGAAAGCGGCGAGGATATCGAACCCGAACATACGAACGTGATCCCTGCGTTTTCGTCGATTTGCGCAAAGTGCGTATGCCCGTAAAAAACGAGGGTGCAACCGAGTTCGCGCGCTCTCAAATCGAGTTCCAAAAGACCGCGCTTGACGTGGTATTTGTCGCCGTGAGTGAGCAAAATGCGCACGCCGTCTATTTCGACGACTTCTTCGTCGCAAAAGTCGTAGCGGTCGCAGTTGCCCTTTACGCCGTGAAAGCCTTTATGGCACATCAAATCGCCGAGAGAGCCTAATCCGTCGCCGAGAAAGAAAACGTATTTACTTTCGTTTGCAACGTCGATAAGGCGGCTTGGAAGCGGCATATTGTGGCTGTCCGAAAATGCTACGACGGTGTTCATAATCTTAATTGCGCTCGTTCAGTTTTTCGAGCATAGCGTGCAAGGCTCTGCCTCTGTGGCTGACGGAATTTTTTTCGGCTTGCGACGCTTCGGCAAACGTTTTTTGAAGTTCGTCGCTATAAAAGAGCGAGTCGTATCCGAAACCCTCGCTTCCGCGTTCTTCGGTCAAAATCGAGCCTTCAACGCGACCTTTTGCGGTGATAAACTCGCCGTTCGGATAACAAATGGTGATTACCGTTGCAAAATGCGCGCGTCTGTTTTCCACGCCGTCGAGGTTTTTGAGAAGCAACTGACGGTTCGCTTTGTCGTTGTGCGCTTCGCCTGCGTAGCGAGCGGAATAAACGCCTGGCGCGCCGTTCAATGCGTCCACCATAAGCCCCGTATCGTCGGCGAGAGTCGGCATATTGCAGATGTCGCAAATAGTGCGCGCTTTGAGGTACGAATTTTCTTCGAGCGTAGTTCCAGTTTCCTTGACGTCTACGTCGACGCCGAGTTCTTTGAGGGAAAGCAATTCCTCGAACGAGTTGCCGAGAATCGCTTTGATTTCGCTGAGTTTGTGGGCGTTGTTGGTGGCTATTGCGAGTTTCATAATAAGTCCTTACGCTTTGCGATTTATGGATTTTGCGACGTTGATAAAGTGGTCTGCAACACGCTCGGAATCGGAAGCGAGCGAGAGATATTGTGCGCCGACGTCGGGCGTGCAGTCGCCCGCTCTGAGCCTTGCGATATGGTTTGCGCCCATTGCTTCGGTGATGTCGTCGATGTTGTCCTCGATTTCGTTTGCCTCGTCAAGCGACGACGCATCGCAGTTGACGTACGCTTTCATAACCTTTTGGAACAAATCGTCTATGCGACTTTGAAGGTGGCGAACCTCTTGAATCGCGACGTCCGAGAAAGTTTGGTTGGATTCTTTGAGTTTGTCGGCGTATTCGATGATGTTTTCCGCATAGTCGCCGACGCGTTCGAGGTCGGTTATGGTATGGAACGTGGTTGCAAGATAGTTGTGGTCGGCGTCGTTCATTTCGAGTTTGGAAAGATTGACGACGAATCTTGCGATTTCCTTGTTCAAGAAGTTGAGTTCGTTTTCGTTTTTGCGGAATTGTTCGATGTTCGAATAATCGAGCGTGCAGATTATGTTGCAGGCGATGTCGTAGTTGTGAAGCGCGATTTCCGCCATATTGACGATTTCGTTTTTGGTTTGTTGAACGGCGATAGGCGGCGTTTTGAGCATATGCGCGTCGATGTAGAACATATGTTCTTCGGGCTGTTCGTCCGCTTTTTTCTTGTCGGGCAGAATCTTGCAAACGAGCTTAACCGATAAGTTTGTGAGCGGCAACATAATTATGACCGTAATGACGTTGAAAATCGTGTGGAACATAGCGAGTTGCGTTTGCGGCACGCCGGGGAACATATTTTCAAACAGATATCCGAACGTAATGACTTTTGCGGGATTGACCGCTTTTGAGATTTCGCGCATCATCATTGCGACGATCATAAAGATGACAACGCCGGATACGTTGAACAAAAGGTGAATGAGCGCGGTGCGTTTTGCGTTGGTGCTCGAAGTGAGACCTGCAATGATTGCCACGACGCACGAGCCGATGTTCGAACCCATCGTGAGGTAGATGCCTTGGTCGAGGTTGATGAGCCCCGTAAACGCCATAGTGATTGCAACGGACGTCATAACCGACGAACTTTGGATTATGGCGGTGAGAATCGTGCCTATCAAAACGAGAAGAATGGGATTCGATATGGAAGCGAGGAAGTTTTTGACGGAATCGAGAGCGGCAAAGACTTCCATCGACGCGCTCATCATATCGAGTCCTACGAACAGCATACCGAAGCCTGCGAGGATACCGCCGATTTTCTTTACGATATCCTTTTTTGCAAACGCCATCGTAAACGCGCCTATACCTGCAAAGGTTGCAAACACGACGCCGGTGGAAATCGAGTTTTCGAACATACCGAGCGCGGTTATTTGACCCGTGATTGTCGTGCCGATGTTCGCGCCATAAATTACGGTTGCGGCTTGCATAAGCGACATAATGCCTGCGTTGACGAAACCGATGACCATAACGGTGGTTGCGCCCGACGATTGAATCGCCGCCGTTGCGACCGTGCCTATGCCGACGCCTACGAGTTTGCTCTTTGACGTTCTTGCAAAGAGTTGTTTGAGTTTGTTTGAACTGACGGATTCGAGGTTCGAACTCATCATAGTGCATGCGATGAGAAAAACGCCTATACCTGCTATGAGAGATAAAACTGCCGTTGCGATTTTGACGGGTGTCATAAACAAATTGTTTTGCACGCCTGTGCGTGCGTGTGGGGCTTTGCCCGTACGGATTTCCCGCGTCTTCTTACAATTCAATTATTGTCTACGATAATTATAAAGAAAAATCCTATGATTGTAAAACGGAATGCTCAACTTGCTTCATAATTCGACAAAATGCGCATAAAACACGATATGTGTTATGCGCATATGCAACACGATTCGTGTATAAGCATATCAAAAACGAAGCGAAAATCGCGGATTTAACGTGATTTTGGGTCAAAAACGCAAAAATAAAGCACGATTCGTGTAATGAACCGTGCAGAGAAGAAGACGTTTTTCCAAAATTTGTATACAATAAAAAATTACCGACTTAGGTTGTTTTGGATTGGTGGAACGGTCTGAAATCGTCGTCCTCGTGCAAATTGCCCGTCAGGTCGTTTTCGAGCAAAATGCCGCGCTGAACCGAGTGATAACCGTATTTGGCTCTTATCTCGTCGAGGGTTTGTTCGAGTTTGTCCGCCTTGTCGCTTTGTTCGTCGAACAAACTCATTTGCACGCCGTCCTTGCTTTCGAGCCTTATTGCCGCAATCGTGATTGCCCTAAGCGGCTCGCCGAAGTTGTGTATTTTTTCAAGCAAGCCTATCGCGGCTTTTGCGATTGCGCCCGAATTTGCCGAAGCGGGCGAAAGCGGAATTTGTTTGGACGTCCATTGCAACGCGGGATTTTTTATCGAAAGCCCCACGCCGTTTGCCACGAGATTGTAACTTCTAAGGCGCAACGCGACCATATCCGAAAGCGCGTATATCACGATTTTCGCTTCTTGCAAGTCTTTTATGTCGCGCGGCGTGGTTGTGCCGTTCGAAACGCTTTTGGGAACGTGTACGTCGTAGTAGTGTTTGACTTCTTCCGTTTCGATTCCTTGCGCGGCATTTATCATATTGTCGGCGATTATTCCGAAAATGTGACGCAAAGCGTCACGGTCGGCGTTTGCAAGTTGTCGTATGGTGCGGATGTTGAGTTTGGTGAGTTTTTCGGACGTCTGACGACCTATCATAATCATCTCGGACGGCGACATATCGCCGATGACGTCCATATAATGCTCTTTGTCGAGGACGGTGGTCGCGTCGGGCTTTTTGAGGTCGCTTCCGAGTTTTGCGAGAGTTTTGGTAAAAGACACGCCTACGGAAATGGTGAGTCCCGTCTTTTCTTTCACGAGCCGACGCAACTTGTTTGCGATTGTAACGCCGTCGCCGAAAAGTTTTTCCGACCCCGTCACGTCAAGCCAGCACTCGTCTATGCCGAATCTTTCCACTCGGTCGGTGAATTGCGTGTAAATTTCGAAAACCTGTTTTGAATATTTGACGTATTCGTCAAAGTGCGGAAGAACGAACACGATATCGGGGCATTTTTGCCTTGCCGACCAAAGCGTTTCGCCCGTTTGAACGCCCGCTTTCTTTGCGAGTTGGTTTTTTGCAAGCACTATGCCGTGTCTTGCTTCGGGATTTCCGCAAACGGCAAGAGGCATCCCGTCGTATTCGGGATGCAGTTTTTGTTCCACCGAAGCGTAGAAGTTGTTTAGGTCGCAATGCAGTATCGTTTTTCCCACAAATCGATTATACACATTTTTGCCTTGCAAAACAAGCGGTTCTAGTTTATAATATTTCATAGATAAATTTTTAGCGCGGCGGCGCGCGAGGAGAGATATATGATTTTGGTTACGGGCGGAGCAGGTTACATCGGCTCACATTGCGTAAGAGAACTCAAAGAAAGAAATATGGACGTCGTGGTTTACGACAATCTCGTCACGGGACACATCGAGTCAGTGCCTTCGGACGTGCCTTTCGTCAAAGGCGACATCTTTGATGTCGAACTGTTGCGTTCGACGTTCAGAAAGTACGGCGTGGATTCCGTCATTCACTTTGCGGCGTACTCGCTCGTGGGCGAAAGTATGAAGAATCCCGCAAAGTACTATCACAACAACGTTGCCGGCACTCTTGCGCTTTTGGACGCTATGATTGCCGAAAACGTCAAGTATCTCGTGTTTTCGTCGTCTGCGGCAACCTACGGCGATTGCGGCGACGGCTTGATAACGGAAGACAGTCCGCAACGTCCCACCAGCGTGTACGGTCAAACCAAACTTATGATGGAACAGTTTATGCAGGACTACGACAAGGCGTACGGTCTTAAATACGTCGCGCTTCGTTACTTCAACGCGGCAGGCGCGCACAGAAGCGGCGAAATAGGCGAGGCTCACAATCCCGAATCGCACCTCATTCCCATCATTTTGCAGGTCGCAAACGGCACGAGAGACCACATCGGCATTTTCGGCGACGATTATCCCACGCCCGACGGAACTTGCGTGAGAGATTACATTCACATCACCGACCTTGCCGACGCGCATATCCGCGCCCTCGATTACCTCAAAAACGGCGGAAAATCCACTTATTACAACCTCGGCAACGGCAACGGATTCAGCGTCAAAGAGGTTATCGACGTCACCGAGCAAGTGACGGGACGTCATATCGAAAGAACCATAGAAGCGCGTCGCCCCGGCGACCCCGCAACGTTGGTCGCGTCGAGCGAAAAGATAAAGAGAGAACTCGGTTGGAAGCCTCAATACGACAGCCTCGAAAGCATAGTTTCGTCGGCTTGGAAGTGGCATTCCACTCATCCGCACGGCTACGAGAAATAAGTTTTCCTTTCTATGAAAGGATTTTTGACAAAGCGAGGCGAAAAAACACATCGTCGCACTTTGATTCGAATATATTGTAACGCAGACGATGCGACGTTCTCGTCGCATCGCAACGTCGAATTTCGTTATGAGCAAAATAATTTTCGACAAAAGAATTTTCGACGATAGGGGGTAAATATGAAAGTAAGAAAAGCGATTATACCTTGCGCGGGATTCGGCACGAGATTTTTGCCGGTGACGAAAGTGTTGCCCAAAGAACTGTTGCCTATCGTAGATACGCCTGCGCTTTGCTACATCGTGGACGAGGCGGTAAAGAGCGGTATCGAGGAAATCGCAATCGTCATTTCGCCTCAAAAAGAGAGCATAAAACGCCTTTTCGAGCCTAACGTCGCACTCAACGAGCAGTTGACTGCACGCGGCGAAAAGGAAGAGTTGGCGCTTGCAAACAAGAATTACGGCGCAAAAATCACGTTCGTGGTGCAAAAGACTATGAACGGCAACGCAAACGCCGTCAAACTCTGCGAGGATTTTGCAAACGGCGAGCCTGTGGCAGTGCTGTTCGGCGACGATTTGATGTACGTCGGCGAGGGCGAAAAACCCGTCACGAAGCAACTTATCGACGCGTATTACGCAACGGGCGGCGCGACAATCGTGGGTTGTCAGCGCACGAGCGAGGAAGTGGCAAGGCGTTGCGGCGTAATGATAAAAAACAAGGTTATAGACGAAAAAACAACCTTGCTTGACGGCATAATCGAAAAGCCGAAGGGCGAGTTGCCAAGCGAACTCGTATCTCTCGGAAGATTCGTGCTTTCGCCGTCAATATTCGAGGCAATCGAGCGCACGCCGTACACCAACGGCGAAGCGTATCTGTCGGAAGCGATAAGCATTCTCGCAAAAGAAAAAGCGGTCTGCGCATACGAGTTTTCGGCACGCCGCTACGACGTCGGAAACAAAGAAGGCTATCTCGAAGCGACCGTCGAATACGCGCTCAGAAACAAGAATCTAAAAGACGAGTTTTTGGAATATATAAAACGAGAATTTTGAAAATATGATTCCGCAAATAAGCGGATTTCGGCAAACGACGAAACGACGTAGAGCACAAACGGATTTAGAAACAAAAATAGACGAATTTTGAAAATATGCGGTTAGAATATCGATTTCACCGCAGATTTTCAAAATTTACCGAATGAAGAAAAGGCAAAAACACGGCAAAACTGACGTTTTGAAAGGAATAAACAAAGAGTATGCAAAGGACTTGCGACATCTGCGGCGATAGAGAGGCGACTCTTTTTGAAAGCGTGATTATCGACAATAATCCCGTCGAGTACGGCTATTGTCGCGAGTGCTACGAAAACGCTTTGAAATGCGGCAAAAATCCGCACGAAGAAGCGAATTACAGGCTTTCTCGCCGAGATAAAGAATGTAAATTTTGCGGATATACGGTTGAAGATTTCGAAAAAAACTTCCTTTTCGGTTGTGCGAATTGCTATTCTCAAATGCGGAAAATCGCGCTCGAAGCGGCAAGCAAAGCGCAAGGCGTAAACGCCGAGTTTTTGCACGCTCACGCCCCGAAGAACACCGTTTCGACCATACTCGATTTGAAAGGCGCGCACGGCGCGTACGAAGTACGAAACGACAATCGAAGCGGCAATTTCGAGCGTTTTGACGGAAACGGCTCGCAATCGGGTGCAAACGGAACGCAATCGGGCGCAAACGGCGAACTTTTGAAGTCGGCAAAGGACTGTACGATAAACGAACTTGTCAAAAATAACGTCGTTTCCTCTCGCGTTCGCCTTGCAAGAAACGTTACGGGGCTTGAATTTCCTCGCAATATCAAGACGACCGACCAACGAGTCGTGGATTTGATGAACGGTGCGTACGCGGCGGCGCAAGGGGTGTTTGAGGCAAGGCTTTTGCCTATGAACAAACTCAAAAAAGAGCAGAAAAAGGCACTTATCGAAAGGCATTTGATATCCCTTGCTCTTGCCAACAACACGCAAAACGGCGCGGCAATCGTCGAGGGCGACAAAAAATTCGGCATATCCGTGATGATAAACGAGGAAGACCACGTTCGAGAGCAATGCGTCGAGGAAGGATTCAACATTAAACGCGCATACGAAAGGCTGCGCGTTTACGACGAAAGGCTTTTGCACGCCTTGCCCGTAGCGTACGATTCGCAACTCGGATTTTTGACGGCGTGTCCGACCAATCTCGGCACGGGTATGAGGGCTTCTTGTATGCTGTTTTTGCCTGCGTTGAAACGTGCGGGTGCAATCGAGGACGCGCTCAAAACGTTCAAGAGCGAGTTCGGATTGACGGTTCGAGGCGTGTACGGCGAGGGTAGCGAAGCGGCTTACGATATGTATCAAATATCCAACTCTCGCACGCTCGGCGTAAGCGAGGACGAGATAATTTCGCAGGTCGAACAAGCGGTTGCGAGAATGTGTTATTGCGAAAGGGTCGCGCTCGAAAAACTCGTTAAGGAAAGACAAACCGAACTTCTTGACGGAATATCGAGAAGTTACGCCGTGCTTAAAGGCGCGTATGCGCTCACGGCGCAAGAACTTATGAAACTGCTCGTCGACGTAAAAATCGGCGTAATACTGGGCATTTTGCCCATAAAATCCACTGCGATAACGGACGAAATGATATGGGCGTGTTCCGCCTCGTCCTTGCAGATTTTGACAAACGGAAGTTCAGAGGAAGAGCGCGACAAAATGCGCGCTCGCATAGTTAGGGAACTTCTGGCGGAGGAAAAATGATAACCTACTCTGACAACGCGCGACTCGTGCTTCAAAGAGCAAGCGAACTTGCCGTACGCACGGGCGGACTTGTTTGCACCGAACATATATTGTTCGGACTTTTGGACGTTGACGGCTCTGCGGCGCAGAGATTGCTCAATCAATGCGGCGTGTACGAAGACGACGTAATCCGCGTGTTTTCGCCTATGCCGACTCGCCCCAACGTCGAGATGTCGACGAGGGCGGCAAGAGCGGTGCAAAGTGCAAAAGACGTCGCAACGAGGCTCGGCTCGCAAGTTGTGGGAACTGAACATATTTTGTACACGATTCTCGACGAAACGTCGTCGGTTGCAAGCGAGATATTGCGAGCAAAGGGCATAGACCCCGAATATCTGCAACGGCTCACATACAGCGCAATCGTATCGAGCGGCGGCGGCAGGGCGGCGATGTGCCTTGCAAACGGAAACGAGGAAAGCGTAAACGACGTTTTGAGCGGTTACATATCCGATTTCTTCGGCGAAAGCGAAAAGAAAGGACTTAATCGTCAAGGACAAAACGGCGGCGAAAACGCTTTGCGAAACGGCTTTGCAAGCAGTGAAAATGCGTTCGGAAAAGCCGATAATTTTTATGAAAATACACGCAAAAACGACGATAATTCCGACTTTGATTTGTCAAAATTCGGCACGGATTTGACGGCGAAAGCGCGCGACGGAAAACTCGACCCCGTCATAGGCAGAGGCAAGGAAACCGAGCGCGTGATTCAAGTGCTTTGCCGCAGAACGAAAAACAATCCCGTGCTTATAGGCGAACCGGGGGTCGGCAAAAGCGCGGTTATAGACGGACTTGCCCAGCGCATAGTTTCGGGCGACGTTCCCGACGCGTTGAGGGGCAAAATCGTATTCTCGCTCGACCTTACGTCGCTCGTTGCGGGCACGAGATACAGAGGCGACTTCGAGGAAAGGCTCAAAGCAACGCTCAACGGCATAAAACAAAGGGGCAACGTACTGCTGTTTATCGACGAAATTCACACCATACTCAAAGCGGGTTCGAGCGAGGGCGGACTTGACATCGCAAACATCTTGAAGCCTATGCTCGCAAGAGGCGAACTGCAAACGATAGGCGCGACCACGCTTGAAGAATACCGCAAGCAGTTTGAGCAAGACAGTGCGTTAGAACGCCGTTTTCAGCCCGTTTTGGTGGAAGAACCGAGCGTTTCGGACACCATAGAAATTTTGCAGGGATTGAAGCCTAAATACGAGGCGCATCACGGCGTAACCATAACCGACGAAGCGATATCTTCGGCGGCGATTTTGTCGGACAGATACGTTGCGGACAGATTTCTTCCCGACAAGGCAATCGACCTTATCGACGAAGCGGCTTCGAGAAAGAAGATTTTTTCCTTTACCACGCCGAGCGAAATTCGCGATTTAGAAAGCAAAATCAAGCAAGCCGACCTCGATTTGTGCGAGGCGAAACGCAGGGATAATTTCGAACTTTGCGCAAAGTATAAAGCACTTCGCGACGACTATATAGAGCAGAAAGAAAAAGCCGAAATCGAGTGGAAAGAGAAGTGCGCAAGCACCGATTTGTCCATAGGCGAGGACGAAATCGCCGAAGTCGTCGGCAACTGGACGGGAATCCCCGTAAAGCGTATCACCGAGGGCGAAAGCGAAAAACTCGTCAATCTCGAAAAGACCTTGCAATCGAGGGTTATCGGACAAGACGAGGCTTGCACTGCGGTCGCAAAAGCGGTAAAACGCGCAAGAGCAGGACTTAAAGACCCCAAACGCCCCATAGGCTCGTTTATTTTCTTAGGTCCGACGGGCGTAGGTAAAACAGAACTTGCAAAGGCGCTCGCAAGCGCGCTTTTCGGCGACGAAGATTTGCTTATTAGAGTGGATATGAGCGAGTATATGGAAAAGGACAGCGTGTCGAGGCTCATAGGCTCTGCGCCCGGACTCGTCGGATTCGAAGAAGGCGGACAACTCACCGAAAAGGTGCGCAGAAAACCGTATTCCGTCGTGCTTTTCGATGAAATCGAAAAAGGACATCCCGACATATTCAACATCTTGCTTCAAATCCTCGAAGACGGCATACTCACGGACAGTCACGGTCGCACGGTAAGTTTCAAAAACACGGTGATAATTTTGACGTCCAACATCGGCGCGAAAGAGGCGGCAACGCCGCAAAGAACGCTTGGTTTTGCAAGCGAAAGAAGCGTGGAAAGCGAGGGCGAAAGAGTACGCCAAAGCCACATTCAAGCACTGAAAGGCGCAATGAAACCCGAAATTATCAACCGTATCGACGAAATCGTCGTGTTCAAGAAACTCGACAAGGAAAACTTGTTCAAGATTGCGGATTTGATGTTCGCATCGCTTGAAAAACGTCTCGAATCGAGAGATATAACGGCGCATATCACGCAAAGCGCGAAAGAGTATATCGTGAGCGAGGGCTATGACGCCGAATACGGCGCAAGACCGCTTCGCCGCACGCTTCAAAGGCTTGTCGAGGACAAGTTGAGCGAAAAACTCATTCGTTCGGAAATATCGGCAGGCGACAAGGTTACTATTGATTACAAAGACGGCGCGCTTGTATTTGAAAAATAAGTCAATCGTTTTTCAAACGGTAATGCCCGAAGTGCGCCAAAAATCTAACAAACACTCGTTCGAAGTCTACTCGTACACGGAAAAGGATGAATTAATATAAATTATCAATTTATCTCTTGAAATTAAATATAAATCTTGCTATAATGCAAGTATAAAGAACTTGGAGGTTACTTTATGAGAATCGAAATATTCGGCAAGAATTACAATCCCAGTGATTCACTCAGAGCAATCACCGAAAAAAAGTGCGCAAAACTCGAAAGACGTTTTGAGGACGAAAACGCGGAAGTTAAGTTCACCGTGACCTACGAAAACGGCGATTACACCACGGATATGGTCGTCACAAGCAAGGGCATATCCTATCGTGCAAGCGCGATGAGCGATTCCCCGTTTGACAATCTCGACGAGGTTATTCCCAAACTGCTCGGACAGATGAGAAAGCAAAAAGACATTTGGGGCAAGGACAAAAAAGGAACGCCCAACGTCTACGAAGAAGAAGTAGAGGGCGAAGAAGAATAAATGAAAGTCGGCATATCGACGGCAACGTTTTTCACAAAAGTTTTGACCGAGGATTCGTTCTCGGTCATTAAACGTTTAGGGGCGGACACTTGCGAGGTGTTCCTGACCACCTTTTACGAGTACAAAGACGCCTTTGCGAAACTTCTTAAAGAACGCAAAGGCGATTTTGACGTTTATTCGGTTCATTCGCTCAACACGCAGTTCGAGCCGCAACTTTTCAACAAAGCACCCCGAACTTACAACGACGCGGAAGAAATATTCCGCTCTGTGCTGTCGGCAGGAAGAACGCTCGGCGCAAAAGCGTACACTTTTCACGCGCAGGCGAGATTGAAACAAAGCGTGTACATAGACCCGAAGTTCGTTGGCGAGCGTATGACGAAACTCGGCGCAATCGCAAGTGAGTACGGCATAAAACTCTGCCTTGAAAACGTGCATTGGGCAACTTTCGATTCGCCCGAATTTTACAGACAAATGAAGCCGTATGCGAGTGGTATCGGCACTGTTTTGGACATAAAACAAGCAAGACAGTCGGGCTACGACTGGCGAGAGTATATCGACGTTATGGGCAACGCCCTTACGAACGTTCACGTCAGCGACGTAAAAGACGGTCAGATAACGATGGTGGGCAAGGGCGAGTTTCCGTTCAAAGAACTCGTGGCAAGGCTCAAAGACGTCGGCTACGACGGTCCGCTTATCATCGAGCAGTACGCAGGAAATTACGATTCCGTGGACGAAATTGCGGAATCCGTGCAATATCTTAAAAACATTTTGGAGGCATAAACGCTATGCAAATCAAGTTTGATTTCAACAATATGATGGAATCGTCCATCGGCGAGCAAGGCATCACCGAGAAAGAAATAGAGTCCGTTCTCGACAAGGCGCAGGACAGTTATGCGTACTTCGAGAAGAACCGCGGCACAGGCTGGATGGGGTGGGCGGACCCTCCGGACA
>URTQ01000020.1 GCA_900550855.1 uncultured Eubacteriales bacterium | reverse complement strand
CGGGACACCCGCACCCGAAAAAAACATAACAAAGCAAACGAAAATGAGCAAACAGGTTGTGAAAATTATAGGCGGCGGACTTGCAGGGTGCGAAAGCGCGTTGCAACTGCTGAAAAGAGGATTCGCCGTGAAAATGTACGAAATGCGTCCCGTCAAGACTACGGGGGCGCATAAGGGCGATTCTCTTGCCGAACTCGTTTGCTCAAACTCGCTCAAATCCACCGAGCCTTGCACGGCTTCGGGGCTTTTGAAAGCCGAACTCGACGTTTTGGGTTGCGCGCTCTTGCCTATCGCGAGAGAATGTGCCGTACCGAGCGGAAGCGCGCTTTCGGTGGACAGAGAAAAGTTTTCGAAAGCGGTTGAAAAAGCACTCGGCGAATATGAAGATTTCACGCTCGTCAGAGAAGAAGTGACTTCGCTTGACGAGGATATTCCCACGATAGTTGCAAGCGGTCCGCTTACGAGCGACGCTCTTGCGGAAGAAGTGGGAAAACTTACGGGGAAAAGCAGATTGTTTTTCTACGA
This sequence comes from uncultured Eubacteriales bacterium, assembly GCA_900550855.1. GTDB lineage: Bacteria > Bacillota > Clostridia > Christensenellales > CAG-917 > CAG-475. Next base: position 13,146 of record URTQ01000020.1, on the reverse strand, counting down.
CGCAATCGCGCCTATCGTGGATTTCGACAGCATAGATATGCAAAAAGCGTATTTCGGCGGAAGATACGGCAAGGGCGGCGAGGACTATTTGAATCTGCCTATGCAAAAGGACGAGTACGAGCGTTTTTACAACGAACTCGTAAACGCCAAAACCGTCGTGTTGCACGATTTTGAAAAAAGCGAACTTTTCGACGGGTGTATGCCCATCGAGGAAATGGCAAAGCGCGGAAGCGATACCATTCGTTTCGGTCCGTTGAAGCCCATAGGGCTTCGCAATCCGCAAACGGGCGAAAAAGCCTACGCCGTCGTGCAACTTCGCAAAGAAAACATCGCAGGCGATTGCTACAATCTCGTGGGATTCCAAACGAATCTTACCTACGGCGAGCAAAAGCGAGTTTTCAGCCTTATACCCGCGCTCGAACACGCCGATTTCATAAGATACGGCGTTATGCACAGAAACACCTATATCAACGCCCCCGGCGTTCTCGAAAAGACGTTCAGAGTGAAGGGCGAAAGACCGCTTTACATCGCAGGACAACTTTCGGGCGTGGAAGGCTACGTCGAAAGCATAATGAGCGGAATGATAGCCGCACAGTCGCTTGCAAGCGAACTCAACGGCAAGGAATACGCCGTTCCGTCCGACATCACTATAATCGGCTCTCTGTGCGAATACGTTTCCACTCGCGCGTTGGACTTCAAGCCGATGAATGCGAACTTCGGAATATTGCCGCCGATTGAGGGAATACGCGATAAATCAAAAAGAAAACAATGCTACTATATGCGTTCTATCGAAGCGATAAAAGCAATGCAAGAAAATTAATAATTAATAATTGTGGGCGGGGTTTCACCCCACACCCCGAATACTGCCGTGAAAAACACTTTGAACGGCTGTAAACAACATAAACTTGAAATAATTTTGGAGGAATACACTTATGGTGGAATTTCGCGGAACTACTATATGCGCCGTCAGACGTAACGGTCAAACTGCCGTTGCGGGCGACGGTCAGGTTACAATGGGCGAAAACGTCATTATGAAAGGCAACGCCGTAAAGGTCAAACGCATTTACAACGATAAAGTCGTCGTAGGCTTTGCAGGCTCGGTTGCCGACGCTTTCGCACTCAGTGAGAAATTTGAAGCGATGCTTCAAAAATACAGCGGAAATCTTATGCGTGCGGCGGTTGAACTCGCCGAACTTTGGCGCAGCGACAAAGGCGGCAGACGTCTGGAAGCGTTGCTCATTGCGGCGGATTCGACAAGCATTTACGTCATATCGGGTACGGGTGAGGTTATCGAACCCGAAAACGGTATCGTGGCAATCGGTAGCGGCGGAAACTACGCCTTGGCAGCCGCTCGCGCTCTTGCGGACGCAACCGATTTGAGCGCAAAGGATATTGCGTACAAGGCTTTGAAAATCGCAAGCGAGATTTGCGTGTACACGAACGATCATATCACGGTCGAAACAGTCTGACGAGGTGAACTATGGATTCAAACGTATTGACGCCGAAACAAATCGTTGCCGAACTCGATAGATATATCATCGGTCAACACGACGCAAAAGTCGCAGTTGCAATCGCACTGCGCAACAGATACAGAAGAAGCAAACTCTCTGAGGAAATGAGAGAGGAAATTACGCCCAAGAACATCATTATGAAAGGTCCGACGGGCGTAGGTAAAACGGAAATCGCAAGAAGACTCGCAAAAGTCGTCAAAGCGCCTTTCGTCAAGGTGGAAGCGACGAAATTTACCGAAGTCGGTTACGTCGGTCGCGACGTGGAAAGCATAATCCGCGACCTCGTGGAAGTTTCCATTCGCCTCGTCAAAGACGAGAAGTTCAAAGAGGTTATGCCCAAAGCGACCGAAATCGCAGAGAACAAACTTTGCGAAATCTTGCTTCCCGTGCGCAAAAATGCCGCAGGCACGACGGATAAGAGCGACGCGGAACTTAAAGAAGAACTATTGCAAGAAATCCGCGCGGGACATCTTGACGGAATCACCATCGAAATGGAAATCCGCCAACAACCCAAGCCCATTCAACTTCAACCCGGCAACGCACCCGGAAACGAAATCGACCTCGGAAGCATTTTCGGCGGTATGCTCGGCAAAGGACAAGTCAAAAAGAGAAAACTCACCGTCAAACAAGCGATGGACTTTATCGTAAGTCAAGAAGCCGAAAAGATGGTGGATCAGGACGCAATCACGCAAGAAGCGCTTCAAAGAGCGGAACAAGACGGCGTGGTATTCCTTGACGAAATCGACAAAATCGCCGCAAACGATCAAGGTCAGCAAGGCGGTCACGACGTATCGCGCGAGGGCGTGCAAAGAGATATTCTTCCCATCGTCGAGGGTAGCACCGTGCAAACGAAGTACGGCTCGATTCGCACCGACTTCATTTTGTTCATTGCGGCAGGCGCGTTCCACATCTCGCGTATGGAAGACCTTATCCCCGAACTTCAAGGCAGATTCCCCATTCGCGTGGAACTCGACAACCTCACCAAAGAGGATTTCGTGAAGATTCTCACCGAACCCGACAACGCCGTGCTTAAACAGTACAAAGAACTTCTCGGCGTGGACGGCGTATCTCTCGAATTTACGGACGAGGCAATAGACGAAATCGCAAGAGTCGCGTTCGAAGAAAACGAAAACAGCGAAAATCTCGGCGCACGTCGTTTGCACGCCGTTCTCGAATCCTTGCTCAAAGACGTGCTCTACGAGGCGGACGACAACGTGACGAAGGAAATCAACATCGACAAAGCATACGTCGAGCAACATCTTAGCACAAATCTCAAAGCAAGAAATCTTCGCAGATATATAATCTAAAAAACATAGAGGCAATATGATAAACATACCCAAAGGAACCAAGGATATGCTTCCAAGCGAAGCATACAAGTGGCACTACGTCGAGGACGTCGCAAGAGAAGTTGCGGCTTGCTTCGGATTCAAAGAGATTCGCACGCCGATGTTTGAACACACCGAACTCTTTTTGAGAGGCGTTGGCGAAACGACGGACATCGTGACGAAGGAAATGTACACTTTCGACGACAAGGGCGGCAGAAGTATGACTTTGCGACCCGAAGGCACGGCAGGCGTCGCGCGCTGTTTTATCGAAAACGGCTTGCACCAAGGCGTTATGCCTATGAAAGCGTACTACATCGCAAGCATATTCCGCTACGAGAAACCGCAAAACGGCAGACTCAGAGAACACCATCAATTCGGCGTGGAATGTTACGGTTCGGACAGTCCGAGCGCAGACGCGGAAGTCATTACGCTCGCCTCGACTTTTTTGAGAAAAGTCGGACTAAAAAGCCTCGAACTCAACATCAACAGCATAGGTTGTCCCAAGTGCAGAGCGGAATACAACAAGGCGTTGAAAGAGTACATCGGCGCAAACTTGCACCTTATGTGCGGTCAATGCCAAGCGAGATTTGAAAAGAATCCGCTTCGTATCCTCGACTGCAAGGAAGAAAAGTGCAAACAAATCACCAAAAACGCGCCCAAAATCACCGATTATCTTTGCGACGATTGCAGAGCGCACTTCGAAGAAGTGCAACGCATACTCACGTCGCTGGGTATCGAATTTAAGGTCAATCCGGGCATCGTGCGCGGTTTGGACTACTACACGCGTACGGTATTCGAGTTCGTGTCCACGGACATAGGCGCGCAAGGTACGGTTTGCGGCGGCGGAAGATACAACAATCTCGTCGAGGAAGTGGGCGGCAAGCCTACGCCTGCGGTGGGATTCGGTCTTGGACTCGAAAGACTGCTGCTCGTGCTTGAAAACACGAATAACCTTTCGGCAGAGCAAGAGCGTATGGACGTATACATTGCGCCTATGGGCGACAAAGCGCAGGAAATTGCGAGAAAACTCGTGTTCGATATGCGCAACGCAGGCATAAAAGCCGAAACCGACATTATGCAAAGAGGTCTTAAAGCGCAAATGAAATACGCCGACCGCACGGGTGCGAAGTACGTTTGCGTACTCGGCGACGACGAGATTGAAAAAGGCGTCGTAAACGTCAAGAGAATGAGCGATTCCGTCACGGAAGAATGTCGTATAGACGACCTTTGCAGATTTTTTGAAAGATGACCGAAAGAGGAATAGTGGCAAAAATAAAGGGCAATAAAGCCACCGTGCGTTTCGACAGACGTAGCGCGTGCGACAAATGCCATATGTGCGCAACCACCAAAGACGGTATGAAAGTCGAGGTTGTTGTCGAAAATACGCTCGGCGCAAACGTCGGCGATTTCGTCGAAGTGGAAATGGGCGAAAAGTACGTTCTCACGGCGGCGGCAATCGTGTACGTCATACCGCTCGTGCTTATCGGCGCGGGCATAGGCATAGGCACGCTCATCAACGAAGTGGCGCAAGCGATTTTGGCACTCGTCGGTCTTGTCGTGGGATTTGTAATCGCAATCCTTCTCGACAGACTCGTTATCCGCAAAAAGAAAGGTTTTGTGCCGACGATGAAAGCGATTTGCCCCGAAAGCGTTGACGAATACTTAAAAAACAACAAATAACAAACCGTTTCGGGTGGGCTCTGCCCACACCCGAATAAAAATTCAAGGAAGATAAACTTATGAACGACTATATCGTATTGAACGAGCAAAATTTTGACGAAGTGACGTCCAAAGGCGTCGCGCTTGTGGATTTTTGGGCGACTTGGTGCGGTCCGTGCAAAATGATGGCGCCAAACGTCGAGGACATCGCAACAGAGTACAAAGGCAAAGTCGCAGTCGGCAAAGTGGACGTTGACGAGTGCCCGAATCTCGCAACGCGTTTCGGCATTATGTCCATTCCGACCCTCATCGTCTTTAAGGACGGCGAGAAAAAGGAAGTGCTTGTGGGCTATCGCCTCAAAATGCAAATCGCCGAAGTGCTTGACAAATACCTTTGATTTAAGCGGAAATCCGCTCAAATATCGAATTTTTACGGCAAAAACACGCCCTTTTTGCGAAAAATGCGGCGCACAGACTATTAGGAAAAACGAAAGATGATTGATTTGAAAAGCATAAAACAAGTTGACCCCGAACTTTACGAGTCGATGCTCAAAGAACTCGAACGTCAACAGCATAATCTCGAACTTATCGCAAGCGAAAACATCGTGTCCGAAGCGGTGCTTGCCGCCGCTGGAACTTTCTATACCAACAAGTATGCGGAAGGTTATCCGAGCAAAAGATACTACGGCGGTTGCGAATACGTCGATATCGCCGAGCAACTGGCAATCGAGCGCGCAAAGCAACTTTTCGGCGTGAAATACGCAAACGTTCAACCGCATTGCGGCTCGAACGCCAACTTTGCGGCGTATTACGCGTTGCTCAATAGCGGCGACACGATTTTGGGAATGACTCTTGCGGACGGCGGACACCTCACGCACGGCGCAAAAGTGAATATGAGCGGCAAACTTTTCAACTGCGTCGGCTACGGAATCGACCCCGAAACCGAACTTATCGACTACGACAAAGTGCGTGAAATCGCGCTTGAATGTAAGCCTAAACTCATCGTTGCGGGCGCAAGCGCATATCCGAGATTTATCGACTACAAGAAATTCAGAGAAATCGCGGACGAGGTCGGCGCATATCTTATGGCGGACATCGCGCACGTTGCGGGTATGGTTGCGGTCGGATTGCACCCGAGCCCCGTCGGTTACGCTCACGTCATCACGTCAACCACGCACAAGACTTTGAGAGGGCCGAGAGGCGGTCTTATCCTTTGCGACGACGAAGAAATCGCAAAAAAGATAAACAAAGCGGTTTTCCCCGGAAGTCAAGGCGGTCCGCTTATGCACATAATCGCCGCAAAAGCAGTCGCTTTCAAAGAGGCTCTTTCGCCCGAATTTAAGACTTATCAGGAACAAATCCTCAAAAACGCAAAGGCTATGGCGGACAGACTCACGAAAAGAGGTCTGCGCCTTGTCAGCGGCGGCACGGACAATCATATGATGCTCGTAAATCTCGTCGGAAGCGGCGTAAACGGCAAGCAACTCGAAACGTGGCTGGATATGGCTCATATCACCGTCAACAAAAATTCCGTGCCCAACGAACCGCTACCGCCGTCGCTTACGAGCGGCATAAGAGTGGGTACGCCGGCAGTCACCACGAGAGGTATGAAAGAGGACGATATGATAAAAATCGCCGATATGATTGCGGATATCGTCGAGGGCGGCGAGAGCGCGATAGAGTCGGTGAAGGCGCGCGCAATCGCTCTTTGCGACGAACATCCTATCTACAAGGACGCCGTGACGCTTTGATAAGCGCGTAAAGCGAAGATATCACTTCGTAACCTGCAAACGCAACGGGATAAAACGGATCTCGTTGCGTTTTTTCTTTTTCCGAGTTTTGATTATTATTCGTATTACTATCGTTTGTATCGCCGTTTTGACTCGTATGTACGCTTGCTCGTTCTGACTTGTTTCCGCTCGATTCGCATTTGCCGTCGGTTTTTTCGTCGGGTTTTTGCTCGGTTTTGGACTGTTCGCTCGCTTTGGGTTTTTGCATAAGCGACATAACGAGGGGAAGCATATTCGCAATATCCGCTTTTCCGTTTTGCATATTGCAAAGAAGGGAAAGCATAGGATTTTGCCCCGCAAGATTTTTGAGTAAATCGTTTTTTACGTCGCGATTTTCTTCGGGCGGCGAAAAATCCAGTCGGATTCGCTCGCCTATGCCGTTTTGAAGGGCGAACGCAGGTTTTTCGATACGATTATCGTCACACGCGCGAGGGCGCGCGTTTTGCGCGTTTGGCGGCTCGTATTGCGTTTTTTGTCCGTCGTTTTTTTGCGACAGCATTTGCATAAGCATAGACATTGCGTTCATATCCAAATTCATAGTTCACCTGTCACAACCATTTTATGCGCACATATATTGAATGTGCGGAGGAATTTATGAATTTTTACGACTTCAACGGTATGAACGGAAGTTCAAAAAACAGCCACGCGCAAAACGGCACGCAAAACCGAGCGCAGAACGGAAACTGCAACGGGTCTGACGAATCTTTCGAACAGAAATTCGCATCGTACGCGCAAAAGAGCGAGGAAGAACTCACCGCGCAACTTCTCGACGTCGCAAGGCGTATGAAAGAGCAGGGCAGTTTTGACCCGAACGCGCTCGAAAACCTCTACAACACCGCGTATCCTATGCTCGGCGAAATGCAAAGACAGCGTATGCGAAGCATAATCGATATGCTCAAAGGTTGAGGCGTTATGGACAAAATCGACGCGCGAATCATCGAGCAACTCAAATCCTCGAAAAAGACCAACGACGGACTTGTAAAAACTCTGTCGAAAGAAAACGGCAAGGTTGACGCGCTCGTCAGAGTTCGCAATCCGTTGCAACTCGGCTTGCTCGAAAGAAACTTCGACGTTGCGGCGTGCTATCCGTTTATCCGCTCGGTAGGCATAAAATGCGGACTCGACGACGCAATAAAACTCGAAAGAATGAACGAAGTGGAATACGTTTGCGCTCAAAGCAAAGCGTTTACGCTTTCCGACGAGATTCTTGGCGGCGACGAGCGGCAAGAAGAAACGCAAGCCGAGATTTCAAGAAGATACAATGCGGTCGAATCGAGTTTTAGGCTATCTAACCGCACGTTTTATCCCATTCCGACTTTCGACGAGGGATTGAACGGCAAGGGCGTTACGCTTTGTGTTATGGATACGGGCGTATCGCCGCACCTCGATTTGTCCGTGCCTAAAAACAGAATAATAGGCTCGGTGGATTTCATAAACGACGAAAAATATCCATACGACGACAACGGACACGGCACTTTCGTCGCAGGCGTGGCGGTGGGAAACGGAACGCTGTCGGCAAAGGGCATACGGGGCGTTGCGCCTATGGCAAACGTGCTGTCCGTCAAAGTCATAGAAAAGAAAGGCGAGAGCGGAACGTTCAAAATTCTCGACGGGATGCAATGGCTTTTCGACAATTTCAGACAATACGGCGTGAGGGTTGTATGTATGAGTTTCGGCGCAGAGCCTCTCGATTACGCCGACCCGTTGAAAATCGGCGCGGAAATGCTTGCAAGAAGCGGTCTTATCGTTGTTGCGGCGGCAGGAAACAGCGGCGAAAACTCGTTGAAATCGCCGGCGATAAGCAACGAAATTATCGCCGTCGGCGCGGTGGACGAAAACAACAACATAGCAAGTTTTTCGTCAAGAGGCAGATATAAGGGAATCAAACGCCCCGACGTGTACGCAAAGGGTACGAACATAAAGGGTATACAAGCGGGCGGCGTATATTCGAGTATGAGCGGAACTTCGGTTGCCGCGCCGTACGTTGCGGGCGCGTGCTGTCTGCTCTGTCAAAAGTACAGCAAAATCACACCGTTTCAAGCAAAAACCGCAATTCTAAACGCCTCAATCGACGTTATGGGTACAAAAATATTTACTTTGTGATGTCCTTGAAAATGCGCTCTACGCAAGAAAGGAAGTAGTTTATTTCGCTCTCTTGCGTGTCGCAACCGACGCTTGCGCGCACCGCGCCTTGATTGGTCGTTCCCATATTGAGATGAACGAGGGGTGCGCAATGCAATCCGCCTCTTACGCATATTCCCGCTTCGTTGAGTTTGTCTGCGACGTAGCCGCTGTCCGCATTTTTGAGATTGAAGCACACGACGCCCGTTTTTTCGTCGCGAGTGTAGAGAGTCGCGCCGACGTGTTCGAGTGAATATATCACGTTTTTCGTGATTCTATCGATGTGTTTTTGAATTTTTGCAAGGTTGTCGAAAGTCCACTTCGCGCCTTGATGAAGGGCGCATATGCCGCCCGAAAACTGCGTGCCTGCTTCGAAAGATTCGGGCATTGCTGCTTTGGGAAGCACGTCGTTTGAAAACGTGCCAGTTCCGCCGTATAACAACGGTTTTAAGTTTACGTCGTTTTTGACAATCAAAAATCCCGTGCCTTGTATGCCGTGCAGTCCTTTATGACCGGGGCAAGCGAGCATACTTATTCCGCTGTTTTTGAGGTTAAGCGGAATTATAGGCACGCTTTGTGCGCCGTCTACAATCAATTTGACGTTATTTTTTTTGCAGATATTCGCTATTTCGTCGATATCGCAAACCGCACCAGTAACGTTACACGCGCCGCCGAAAACCATAATATCGGCGTATTTTGCGCATTTTTCCACGTCCTCGAGCCGTATATGACCGCTTCTGTCCGCTTTTATGACGTCGAGCGAGATTTTGCCCTCGCTTTTGAGTTTGTAAAGTGGGCGAAGTACGGAATTATGTTCGTTGGTGCTTGTCACGACCTTTTCGCCGTCGTTTATCAGTCCGAATACGGCGAGATTGAGGGCTTCCGTACAGTTTTTCGTGAATACGAGGGAATATTCCTCGCTCGCGCCGAGCATAGAGAGAAGATAATCCCGACATTTTTGTATGCGTATGCTTTTGTCCACCGCTTCGTCGTGACTGCCTCTGCCGCTGTTTGCCGAGTGCGAAACGTCGAAAAGCAATGCGTCGAGGGCGTATTTTGGCTTGAATCTTGAAGTTGCGGCGTTGTCGAGATATATCATTTTTTGTCCTTATCTATGCAATTTATGCGGATTTGCACGAAAAATGTGTTCGCACAATATATTAAAATCGAGAGCGGTTACATATATTTTCGGAGGGGATTATGAGAGAATTTTTCGTAGCGTTCCGCTCGCGCGCCGAAGCCGTGCGATTTTATGAGGATTTGTCGTCCTACGCCATATCCTGCAAACTTATCAATACGCCCTCGTCTGCAAAAGTGGGGTGCGGATTGTCGGTGAAGTTGTTTGCAAAGGATATGCAGCAAGCAAAAATCGTACTGCAACGAGGCAGATACGCTTCTGCCATAGGCTTTTATTATTTCGGCACGAACGGCAGCGCGATAAGACTTTGAAGTGTAAACCGCTCTGAAATGCCCGATTGCGCATATGCGCTTTCGGGCATATTAGAATACTTGTTTCGTGCATATCGGGCAACTTCTTTTGTTGGCATCGTACGATTTTATTTAGGCGTATCGAGCGGCTTTGTTTTAACGAGTATTCTCGAAACATAAACTTATAATATGACAAAACAATATTTCGCACACGCGCAAACCCTTGCAAAATGCCCTCGTTTGTGCGATAATCGTAAATATGACGGAAGATAACAAGAAAATATACGACTTGCTCGACCAAATGCACTACGACGCGGACTGCGAATTGAATTTCGATTCGCCGTTCGAGTTGCTCGTTGCGGTGGTGCTGTCCGCTCAATGCACGGACAAGCGCGTAAATCAGGTCACGAGCGAACTTTTTAAGGTCGCATCTACGCCGCAGGAATTTGCGGATATGGACATATGCGAACTTGAAAAATATATATTTTCTTGCGGATTTTATCATAATAAGGCAAAGGCGATAAAGAGTCTCAGCCAAAGCATTCTCGATATGGGCGGTATGCCGACGACGCGCGACGAGTTGATGAAACTCGCAGGTGTGGGACGAAAGACGGCAAACGTCGTTGCGGCGGTCGCCTACGGCGAAAATGCCATAGCGGTGGACACACACGTTTTCAGGGTGGCAAATCGCATAGGACTCGTTCACGCAAAAACGCCCGAGCAAACAGAAGAGCAACTGATGTTCGCTTTCGACGAGAATCTTTGGTCGCACCTTCATCATCTTCTGATATTTCACGGCAGATACACTTGTCACTCTCAACGTCCTGAATGTGACAAATGCCTCGTGAGAGGATACTGCGAGTATTATCAAAAACTTACGTCGGGCATACCGACGCAAAAGGCGAGCAAATAAAAGCGATATGAAAAAATACGAGATTGTTTCAAAAAAACGACTTGCGCCCAACGTAAACGAATACGTCGTTTACGCGCCGCTCGTTGCAAAACACTGTCTTGCGGGGCAGTTTATAATTTTGCGCACTGACGAGGACGGCGAGCGCGTTCCGTTCACCGTATGCGACTATTCGCGCGATGACGGCACGGTTTCGATTATGGTGCAGGAAGTCGGCTACACGACGGCAAAACTCGCTATGATGAACGAGGGCGACTGCCTTTGCGATTTCGTAGGACCTTTGGGCAACGCAACCGATTTGTCGGCGTATGAAAATATCTGCCTTATAGGCGGCGGTATAGGCTCTGCGGTCATCTATCCGCAAGCGAAGCAACTCTTTTTTAGCGGTAAAGCGGCGGACGTAATACTCGGCGCGCGCAACAAGGATTTGCTTATGTACGTCGACGAGTTCAAGGCAAATTCAAAAGATTTGTATTTGGTCACCGACGACGGTTCGAGCGGCGTAAAGGGATTCGTCACCGATATGCTCAAATCGCTCGTCGAGGGCGGAAAGAAATACGATTGCGTTTTCGCGGTCGGTCCGCTTCCTATGATGAAAGCGGTTTGCAATCTCGCAAAATCCCTCGATATTGCCGCAATCGTGAGTATGAACTCTATGATGGTCGACGGCACTGGTATGTGCGCTTGTTGCAGGCTCACCGTCGGCGGCGAAACCAAGTACGCGTGCATCGACGGCCCGGAATTTGACGGACGGCTCGTTGATTTCGACGAGGCTATTGCAAGAAGCAAAATGTATCGCGAAGAAGAAAAAGACCATTACTGCAATTTGAGAGGTGGGGTATGATTGAAGCAAGACACCGTATGCCGACTCAATCCGCAGAGGAAAGAAAGCACAATTTCGACGAGGTTGCGCTCGGCTATACCGCGCAACTTGCATCGGACGAGGCGCAAAGATGCCTTAATTGCAAAAACGCGCCGTGTATGAACGGTTGCCCCGTCGGCGTTCGCATTCCAGACTTTATCGCTCACGTCAAAAAAGGCGATATGGAAGGGGCGTATCGCACGATAAAGCAAGACAACAATCTTCCCGCAATTTGCGGCAGAGTATGTCCGCAAGAGAATCAATGCGAAAAGCATTGCGTGCGCAAGGATAAACTCGGCGGTAGCGTGGCAATCGGCAATCTCGAAAGATACGTCGCAGATTACGCCGCAAAAAACGGATTTGCCGAGCATACCGTTTCCGAAAAAATCGGCAAACGCGTTGCAATCGTTGGCTCAGGTCCGTCCTCTCTCTCGTGTGCGGCAGACCTTGCTCGCGCAGGCGTAGACGTCACGATATTCGAGGCTTTGCACGAAGCGGGCGGCGTGCTCGTGTACGGTATTCCCGAATTTAGACTTCCCAAATCGCTCGTTAAAGAGGAAATAGAAAAGGTTTGTTCGCTCGGCGTGAAAATCGAAAAGAACGTCGTAGTGGGCAAAACCGTGTTTATAGACGAATTGCTGTTTGAATACGACGCGGTGTATATCGGTTCGGGCGCAGGCGTGCCTATGCTCTTGAAAGTCAAGGGCGAAAACCTCAACGGCGTGTATTCCGCAAACGAGTATTTGACGAGAATCAATCTTATGAAAGCCTACAAACAAGGCTCGATAACGCCCGTAAAGCGCGGCAAAAACGTGGTCGTGGTCGGCGCGGGCAACGTCGCTATGGACAGCGCGAGAACGGCGTTGCGTATGGGCGCAAACGTGAAACTCGTCTACCGCAGAGGCAGAGAGGAAATGCCTGCCCGAAAGGAAGAAATAAACCACGCCGAAGAAGAGGGCGTAGAGTTTATGCTCTTGTCGAATCCCGTCGAGATACTCGGCGACGAGCAAGGCAACGTCCGCGCGATTAAGTGCGTGAAAATGCAACTCGGCGAGCCTGACGCAAGCGGCAGAAGAAGCCCCGTTCCCATCGAGGGAAGCGAGTTCGTAGTTGAATGCGACGAAGTTATCGTTGCGCTCGGTACGAGTCCGAATCCCATAATCAAACGCAGTTTTCCGTCTTTGGAAACGACGAAGAAAGGCACGATAGTTGCGGACGAAAACGGACTTACGAACGTCCCTCGTCTGTACGTCGGCGGCGACGCTATGACGGGCGCGGCAACCGTAATTCTCGCAATGGGCGCAGGCAAGCGCAGCGCAAAAGCCATTCTCGAATCGTTCAAGAACTAAAAAAAATAACCGAAAATCAGCGAAATAAACCGTTGATTTTTCCACAATAAAACGCACGAAAGAGGTTAATATGTTTCTCGACTATGTGAAAATCTTTATAAAAGCAGGCAACGGCGGCAACGGAAAAGTGTCCTTCCACCGTGAAAAGTTCGTTCCCAACGGCGGACCGGACGGCGGCGACGGCGGCCACG
>URTQ01000019.1 GCA_900550855.1 uncultured Eubacteriales bacterium | reverse complement strand
GTTTTCGCCGATGGTTATCCCCGGCAAAATTGTAGCATTCGCCCCGATAGATGCACCTTTTTTCACGGTTGTTTGCAACAACGCAAAGTCTTTATTGTGCGATTTGGGAAATTTATCGTTGCAAAAAGTTGCATTCGGACCTATAAAAACGTTGTCTTCGACCCTTAAGCCGTCCCACAACTGCACACCGCATTTGACGGTCACGTTATCGCCTACCACGACGTCGTTTTCGATGAAGCAGTTGGCGCAAATATTGCAATTCGAGCCGATTTTTGCGCCGCGAAGTATAACGACAAATTGCCATACGTTCGTATTGTCGCCTATATTCGTGCTTTGAACGTCGGAAAGAGGATGAATCATATTACGCCTCGAAACAATTCAATTTTTCGATCAAATAATCGACTTGCTCGTCGGTCATACCGTAATATACGGGTATGGACAATTCGCATTCGGAAATCGTTTCGGCAATAGGATAATCGCCCTTCTTGAATCCGAGATCCTGATACGCGCCTTGCAAGTGCATCGGCTTCGGATAGTGCTTGTTCGTTCCTATTCCGTTTTCGTTGAGATACTTCTCAAGCGCCGCGCGTTCTTTGCAAAGCACTGCAAAAATATGCCATACGTTGAAATGATCCTCGTCGCAAGGCTTTGGCATAACGATGAGCGGATTATGCACTTCGTTTATCAATCTCTTTGCAATCTCGTTTCTTCTTGCGTTCCATTTGTCGAGATCTGCAAGTTTTGCGTCCAAAAACGCCGCTTGCATCTCGTCCAAACGCGAGTTCGTACCCTTTTCGATATGCTCGTATTTGATTTTCGAGCCGTAGTTTCTCAAACAGCGCAGTTTCTCTGCAAGTTCGGCGTCGTTCGTCACGATTATACCTGCGTCGCCGAGTGCGCCCAAGTTTTTGCCGGGATAGAAACTAAATCCCGCCGCATCGCTGTAATATGCCGATTTATGTCCCTTGTATTCCGCGCCGTGCGCTTGCGCAGAATCCTCTATGAGTTTTAACGAATACTTATCCGCAATCGCTTTAATCTTGTCCAAATCCGCCATTCTGCCATAAAGGTTGACTGCTATTATTGCTTTCGTTTTGTCCGTGATCGCTTCTTCTATTCTTTCGGGATCGATATTGAAAGTATCGAGCGTCGGCTCGACAAATACCGGCGTAGCACCGACGTAAGAAACCGCGAGTGCCGTCGCAATATAAGTGTTTGACGGAACGATAACTTCGTCGCCGTAAGTCACGCCCATCGCTTTGAGAGTCAAATATAACGCATCGAGTCCGTTTCCGCATCCGACTGCGTATTTTGCGCCGCAATATTGCGCAAAATGTGCTTCGAAATTCTCGACTTCTTTGTCGAGAATAAAACTATTTGCACTCAAAACTCTATTGAACGCCGCAGTAAGTCGATCGTTCAACTCGTTGTGCATTACACTCAAATCCAAATACGGTATTTTCATTGCTTTTTCCTGCATTGCTTAACGCAATTATATTATGTTTTAGTTATAACTTAATTATGTTTCAAAGGCGTGTCAACGGGGAAAAGTCAAAACTTTTCCCCGTCAATACGCTAAAATGATACTATTAGATTGCTTGATATGTGCCGTCCACAAGTTTGTAGTTTGTGAGGGTCTTCGTCGTTGCGTCGTAGATAGCAATGTCTTTGTCGTTTGCCATCTCGTCTTTGTATTCGACAAGGTAGTATGTGCCGCCTTCCGTCAAGGTCAAACCTTTGTCGGAATACGCCTCGTTGAACGCGCTTACGTCCGCTACTTTGCTGATATACGTTTCCAAAAGATCGGGATAATATGCGGCTGCCTTCGTATAACCGTATACACCGTCCGCATTTGCGTCCGTACCGCTTTCAAAAGTCGTGGACGGATAACCGATCATTTCGATGTCCTCAAAGAAGAACAAGAAGAATTCTGCCGCAATCGAATTGTCCAACTCATAGAGTTCATAGCCTTCTTCTTTCAATCTATTGAGGATTGCCTGTCTTTCGGGATAGTTGCTCGTCGGATAACCGGGGTGCCCTTTGTAGTAGTACACATAGTCTGTTCCGTACACTTGCATTGTTGCTCTCATATAACCTTCGAGAGTTGCCGCTTCGCCGCCCCAACTCGTGCCGAGAATCATCATAACCTTTTTATTTTCGGTCGTTGCTTCCGCAAACGTGTTCTCGTCGATATGATACAATGCCTTGAACGTCGCTTTCTCTTCCGTGGTGAGTGCTGCAAGCAAACTGTTCAAATAGTTCTCTTTGAGTTTACCTGCGCCTTTCAATTCGGTGAGGAAGTTTGCAAGGAAGGTGTTATTCACAACGTTTTCGTTTACGCGAAGTCTTCCCGTAAACCATTTGACGTTGTCCATTTCTTTCGCTATAACGGGTGCGTACAAAGACATACCTGCGCTATAAGACGGAAGTTCTTTCATCGTTATTTCGCCCGCAACGTATTTGTTCCACGCCGTTGCCATTGTGTTGTAAGTTTCTTCTGCGTTTTCAGTGCCGAACATCGAGTTGAGATCGTTAGCGGTCCAAGTTCCGTCCGTAAACATAACGGCGTCCCAATTTTCGACAGGTATGCCGTTGTTGATCATAAACTCTGCAAGTACTCTTGAGAAGTTATCCGTGCAATACACCGTGAAATGAGCGTTTTCGCTGATATCGTTCAATTCGGCAACCCACGCTTTAACTCTCGAAAATGCGGTATTCCAAGTAATATCGTGTTTTGCTACAGGCATTTCGCCGATATTTGACGGCAAATTGTTCCAATCGTACGCATTGCCTCTGCTGAGCCAAACGTAAGTCTTCTCGGCACTCGTTCCTGTGGCAATAGCCGTGCTGTCCAAATCCATTTTATGAAGCGTGAAAATGGATACGGGGAACGTGCCGTTGAAGAATGCTATGCTATATTTGTCCGTGCTTACGTTTACACTTATGTTATACGTCGCAACGGCAATGTCTTCAGCACCGTGCAAAACGACTTTTACGTTAAATTTGCCCCAGTACGCGTCAACGTCTGCACTTCCGTTTGCAATCTCGCTTGCGTTAGTAATGGTTTTGCTTGCAACGAGTTCTGTTCCGTGATATGCGTTAATCTCGACTTTCGTCAATGTTTCGGAAGCATTTGCCCAAGATACCGTTATCTTTTCATCGTTGGATTTTTGCGATACCGTTACGGTTGCAGTCAAAGCGTTTTTTGTCCAAACGGCATACAAAGTCAAATCGGATGTTGAGGTAATTTGCGCCTCGTCTGCGTAAACGACTTCACCGTTTGCAGACGTTGCCCAACCTGCAAACGTGTGATTGTCTTTCGTAAAGGCGTTTGCTGTTAAGTTTTTTCCTTCGCCGACGTTAATGCTCATTGCGGGCATCTCGCCTTTTCCACCGTTAGAATCGAAATTCACGGTGTAGGTAACGATGTTCCAAACTGCATACAACGTCAAGTCGCGATCTGCGGTAATCGTGCTTCCGTCCGTATAAACGACCTCGCCGTCGGCAGAAGTTGCCCAACCCGCAAACGTGTAATTCTCTCTCGTAAACGAGTTGTTCGGCAAAGTCGCTTCCTCTTCGGATTTGACTTGCAAAGCACTCATTTGACCGAGTCCGCCGTTTGCGTCAAACGTAATCGTATAAGATACGTCATTGCACGCAACCAACGAAATTGCCAAGCAAAGCATCAATAAAATACTTATCAATGCAATACTAGTTGATTTTTTCATAATTGTCCCCTTTTATTTTTTAATGATATTATACATATTATAGCATATATATTGCAAAATTCAACAAAAAAATGCATATACGCCATTTGCAGTATGCTCGATTAACGACGAAGTATAATATTGACATCGTCGTGCGTTTGGTGGTATATTTATATAAATAAATACACTCTATAAAGATAAATGGGGAAATACATATGAAAGGCATAATTTTAGCAGGCGGAAAAGGCACTCGTTTGTATCCGTTGACCATTGCGGTTTCGAAACAACTTTTGCCTATTTACGACAAACCGCTTATATATTATCCGTTGTCGATTTTGATGCTTGCGGGCATTAAAGAGATTTTGATTATCTCGTCCCCCGACGCAATCGAGCAATACAAATCTTTGTTGGAAGACGGCTCGTCTTTGGGCGTCAAGTTTTCGTATGCGGTGCAAGACAAGCCGCGCGGACTTGCAGACGCTTTTATTATCGGCGAAGACTTTATCGGCAACGACGACGTTTGCTTGATTTTGGGCGACAACGTTTTCTACGGACAAAACTTTGCGTCCACTCTAAAACAAGCCATCGCGAAAAACGAAGGCGCAACGGTGTTCGGTTATCCCGTCAAAAATCCGAAAGAATTCGGCGTCGTCGAGTTCGATAAGGATTTCAACGTGTTGTCGCTCGAAGAAAAACCCGAAAATCCGAAATCGTCTTATGCCGTACCCGGATTGTACATTTACGACAACAGCGTCGTAGAAATAGCCAAAAACGTCAAGCCTTCGGCAAGAGGCGAAATAGAAATTACGTCTATCAACAACGAGTATTTGAACCGCAAAAAATTGAAAGTTATTTTGATCGGACGCGGAACTGTATGGCTCGATACGGGCAGTCCGAGCGGAATGATGCAAGCGGCGACATACGTCGAAGTTGTGCAAAACAGACAAGGTCTTTACATCGCTTGTTTGGAAGAAATCGCTTGGCGAAACGGATACATCGACACGCAGCAACTCAAAAAGCAAGGCGAAAAACTTGCTCAAACCGAATACGGCCAATATCTTTTAAGGTTGGCAAACAACGAAAACAGACTATGAAAATTTTTGTCACCGGCGGCGCCGGATTTATCGGAAGCAACTTCGTTTACTATATGTTGAGCAAACACCCCGATTATGAAATCGTTTGCCTCGACTGTCTGACATATGCTGGCAATATGGAAACGCTTGAAGAAGCGTTGAAGAATCCGAAGTTCAAATTCGTCAAAATCGACATAACGGACAGAGAAAACGTATACAAACTTTTTGAAACCGAAAAGCCGGATATCGTCGTAAATTTTGCGGCGGAAAGTCACGTCGACAGATCGATAGTAAATCCCGAAATTTTCTTAAAAACGAACATTCTCGGCACTCAAGTGCTTATGGACGCGTGCAGGAAGTACGGGATCACGAGATACCATCAGGTTTCTACGGACGAAGTGTACGGCGATTTGCCGCTTGACAGACCCGATTTGTTTTTCACCGAAGAAACGCCAATTCATACGTCAAGTCCCTACTCTGCATCAAAAGCGTCGGCAGACTTGCTCGTTTTGGCATATCACCGCACATACGGCTTGCCCGTAACGATATCTCGTTGCTCGAACAACTACGGACCGTATCACTTCCCCGAAAAACTTATTCCTCTGATGATTGCAAACGTCCTAAACGACAAACCGCTTCCCGTATACGGCGACGGCAAAAACGTTCGCGACTGGCTCTACGTCGAGGACCACTGCTCTGCGATCGATCTTATAATCCACAACGGCAGAGTCGGCGAAGTCTACAATATCGGCGGTCATAACGAAAGGACCAATCTCGAAGTCGTCGAAACGATTATTCGCACGCTCGGAAAGGGCGAAATCAAATTTGTAAAAGACAGAGCGGGACACGATCGCAGATACGCCATAGATCCTGCAAAAATTCATCGCGAACTCGGATGGTTGCCCCAAACCACGTTCGAAGACGGAATCCGTCGCACAATCGACTGGTATCTCACACATAAGGAATGGTGGGAAAGAATAATCAGCGGCGAATATCAAAACTATTACGCCAAAATGTACGAGGGCAGATAATGAATCCCCTCATAACCGTCGTCACGCCTTCATACAACAATTCAAAAACGATATTCGGCGCAATCGATTCCGTGCTTATGCAGTCGTATCCGAATATTCAGTATATCGTTTGCGACGATGCGTCCGGCGACTTCGACGGCGAAGCAATAATCGAGTATATTCGCGCAAAGAACACGGGAAATATAGTCGATTTGATAGTTACCCGAAACGATAGTAATCTCGGCATAACCAAGAATCTAAACCGCGCTTTATCGCAAGCAAACGGCAAGTATCTGTTCAACGTCGCGGCGGACGACGAGTTTTTCGACGAATCCGTATTGACTCAATGGGTTGAACGATTCGAAAGTACGAGTGCCGACGTTATAACCGCAAAACGAGCCGTTTACGACGAAAATCTCGCGACGCACTTATACGACGCACCGACGGCGACGGAAATCGCAGTGATAAAAGATTCAACGCCACGAGAATTATTCGAAAAAATGCGCGGCTACAACTTGATTTTCGGTTGTTGCACCGCAAGAACGAAAAAGAGTTTCGACCTTATGGGCGGTTATGACGAAAAATATCCGCTTATCGAGGACTATCCTTCAAATTTGAAACTTTTACGACTTGGCGTTTGTATCGAATTTTGGGACAGGGCCGTCGTAAAATACAGAAGCGGCGGCATAAGCAGCCAAGGCGGATTGAGCGAAAAATATCTGCAAATATCGGATAGTATTTTCAAAAACGAGGTGCTTCCCTACTGTCAAAATCCGTCGGCGGCAAAAGCAGACTATTCGGCGTGGAAAAACGAAGCGATATGGTTGCGCGAAAAGAAATCGTTTGAATCCGCTCATAACGACAAAAACACCGCTTGTAAACGTCTTAAATACATTTGTTTTATGGCGGTCAAACACCCTATTCTTTCAATAAAACGTTTCATAAGGACAAAGCTATGGACATCAAACAAATAGACTTCCAAAAACACGGCGATTCAAGAGGAATGCTCGTAGTCGCTGAATACGAGAAAGAAATCCCTTTTCCCGTAAAACGCGTTTACTACATCTACGGTGTGGGTGAACATACCAGTCGCGGATTTCATTCCCACAAGAATTTGCAACAAATCTATATCGCAATTCACGGCAGTTGCAAAGTCATGTTGACAAACGGCGAAGAAAAACAAGTCGTAACTCTTGACGATGCAACGAAAGGATTGTATATCGGACATAACGTTTGGCGTGAAATATTCGATTTCTCGCAAGACGGCGTTTTGCTTGTGCTTGCATCCGAAAAGTATTCCGAAGACGACTATATCCGCTCTTACGAAGAATTCCAACAGTGGCAAAATCGTAATAAAACGGAATAAAAACGATTGTTTATTGCAATTTGAACTTGCATAATAAAAAACAAAAGCGCATTTGTGAATGCGCTTTTGTTTTCCATTTGGCGAATTTTATAATCCAATAACAGATTTATTGAGGAAAAATATCTGCTTGGGTCGGTAAATACGAGCGATTTTGCGGATAATCAAATGTAATTCCGTTGTCAAACGCAAACTTACAAATATCCGAAAACCATACTTTTGCCGCATCGGAAACTTGATTTCCGTCATAATAGTTCGATTCGTGTCCGAACACAATATATGAAGAAAGCGTTGACGCAAAATCTACCGAAGTGAAACGACGTTCGAGTTCCTTATAAATCGTATCTTCCGTCGGACGTTTATATGTATTCGTAAATTTATATCCAGGAATGAACCAGTCGATTCTCATATCCGTAGCAACAAATGTCAAACCGTTCTTATAATCGTTTAAGTGATCGTGATTATAAACATATGTATGTTGCGGTTGCGTTAAATAATATGAACGCCAAGCGTGATCGGAAGAAAGAAAACCGAGTGCACCGCAATTAGCGTCTCTCATACCCTTCATCGCTTCTTCAGTTCCCTGCCAATAATGCAATCTCGGCATTCTGTCGATAGACAATGAAGTGCCAGTCACTCGAACGGCGTGTTTTACAAAATAATTCCACGCATCGCGACCTTGTTCGTATGTCGCATTATTGAAACGTTCGTGATGCGATGTCGAATGAAGTCCCAATTTCAACCAGGTCCAATTAGCGCGAAAATCGTCTTTATATTTGTCTGTAACATTGCAAATAATGTCGTTATAGGTATACAAACTGAATTTTGCGCCATAGTTTTCGTGCAATTCTTTCAAATACGCAAAGAAAGGCTCGTCAAACAATGTTTCATATCCCGCATCGTCAGTTAAGTGTTTCAACGACGTCATAGTATCGTCAAACGAAAAGTGAAAATAGTACGAATCGTTTACGGAAATTGCCTCGTTATTTTTATCGTTATCGGTGTTTTGATCATTGCCCTTTTGCTCGTTATCGCCGTTTGAATCGACATCGTCGTTTTTAACGATACTGTCGCTTGGAATAGCGGCATCGTCTTTAGGGTCTTGTACCGGCGCACAACCAATCAACGTAAACAATAAAACAATAATTATTATCAAAATTTGTGCGGATTTCTTCTGCATTTTTCTTCCCCTTGTTCTTGTATCTTTCAAATAGATAAATAGTATTTGTATCTTAATGCATTCGCAGTTTTACGACTAAATCGCATATCTTCGAACAAAATTCACATTCTAAATACAAATTAATAATACAGTGCTTTGCACTGCTTGTCAATACAAATGCAGTATTTTGCACTACATTATTTTCAGGTGATACAATGGAACTTAAAAAAACGGTTGGCGAACGCATAAAAGAATGTAGAAAAATGAAGGGACTGACGCAAAAGCAAGTCGGTGCGCTTATGGGTATTGTTACACAACAATACCAAACTTATGAAAGTGGCAGATATGAGTTGAATTATCAGCAATTAGTTATGCTATGCAAAATCCTTGAAACTTCTTCCGACTACTTGCTAGGATTAACGGACAACTATTAACCCCGTTTATATTATGAATTCGCCTATTCTTATTCTTTTTACAAAAAAAAAACGACTTGCGGTTGCAAGTCGTTTTTCTTTGTAGGTGTAAAGATTACTTGAGTTCTGCGGTTGCGCCGACTTCTTTGAATTTTGCAACAAGTGCTTCTGCTGCATCTTTCGGCATTGCTTCTTTGACGGTCTTGGGTGCGCCGTCGACAACTGCTTTTGCTTCGACGAGGCCGAGTCCGGTTGCGTCTTTGACGGTCTTGATAACTTGGACCTTGTTCGGACCAACTTCTTTAAGAACGACGTCAAATTCGGTCTTTTCTTCTTCTGCGGGTGCTGCTGCGACTGCGCCGACTGCTGCGACGGGTGCTGCTGCGCTTACGCCAAATTCCTCTTCGAGTGCTTTAACGAAATCGTTGAGTTCAAGGACTGTCATAGCCTTGATTTCTTCCATAAGTTTATTCAAATCTGCCATTTTAGTTTTCTCCGTTTATTTTATTTTTGTTTTGCAGTCACGCTACTGCTGCGATTACTCTGCCTTTGCCTCTGCGATCTTGTTCAAGCAAATAGCAAGTTTCGAGATGGGTGCTTGCAAAGAGCCAAGCATCTTTGAGAGCAAAATTTCCTTTGAAGGAATTTCTGCGATTTGTTTCAAGCCTGCTTCATCGAGGAATTCGCCTTCGACCATACCGCACTTTGTCTTCATCTTGTTGAAAGCCTTGATGTTTTTGACAACGTACTTAGCGGGAGCGACAGCGTCCGTGGATGAGAACGCAACAGCAGTCGGGCCATTGAGAGCTTCGTCGAACTGGGTGTAACCGAGTTCGTTGAAAGCAATCTTGACGAGGCGGTTTTTCAAAACTGCGTAATCGACGCCGTTTTCTCTGAGTTCCTTACGGAAAGCCGTATCTTGTGCGACCGTAAGACCCATATAGTCAACGATGACGATGGACTTTGCAGAAGAAATTTTTGCCTTGATGTCTTCGACTTGTTGCTTTTTGGCTTCAAGAACTTCTTTGTTCATCTTTACCTCCTATAAAAGTTGGCGACGTAACGTCGCGAAAAATTAAAGCGTCATTCCAAAAGAGAATGACGCAATCATACAAAGGAAAGTATTCAGCACATCCTCGGCAAGCGATAGAACTTACGGCATACGCCACTTGCTGTCTTTGGAACGCATATATAATACAATTTTTGGCGATGTGATGTCAACCGATTTTGCAAAATAGTTTGTAGATTTGAAAATTGTAATAAAGGTATTGTTTATTTTATTGCCGCTCGCTTTTTAATAATGATAAAACGGCAACACTTAAATGGTGCTAAAACGGCGATATTTTGATTTAGATTATTAAAAAGTTTTATTGTCATAATAGTACGCCAAATAGATGAAGAACAAGGAAGAGCCACGCAATCGACAACCCTAATTTACTATGCGTAAATGAGTTGGCGATGCGTGGCTCTGACACAGTTATTCGCTATTTGGCGTGCTATTATTAGCCCATGCGATACAACACCTTGATGGACGGTCCCATCGTCGTTGCAATGTAAATGGATCTGAAATATACGCCTTTTGCCGCTGCCGGTTTTGCTTTGACAAGTGCGTCCATAAGAGTGTTGAAGTTCTCGGTGAGTTTTTCAACGCCGAAGGATGCTTTGCCGAAAGGAACGTGGCAGATTGCTTGCTTGTCTACTCTGTACTCGACTTTACCAGCTTTGATGTCGTGGATAGCACGAGTGATGTCCATCGTGACGGTGCCGGACTTGGGGTTAGGCATCAATCCCTTAGGACCGAGGACTTTACCGAGACGACCGACAACGCCCATCATATCGGGGGTTGTGACGATAACGTCATAGTCGAACCAGTTTTCTTGTTGGATCTTTTGGATCATTTCCTCGCCGCCGACGAAATCTGCGCCGGCCGCTTGTGCTTCGTCCGCTTTTGCACCCTTGCAGATTGCGAGGACGCGAACGGTTTTACCTGTTCCGTTGGGAAGAACCACAACGCCACGAACTTGTTGGTCTGCGTGACGGGGGTCGATACCGAGTTTGACGTGCAATTCTATCGTTTCATCGAATTTGGACTTTGCAGTTTGAACGGCAAGAGCGATAGCGTCTTGACTTTCATAGAGTTTGGTGCTGTCGATGAGTTTTTTCGAATCAATATAATGTTTACCGCGTTTCATACGAACCTCCTTATTCTTCCACGAGAACGCCCATACTGCGTGCGGTACCTGCGATCATACTCATAGCGGTATCGATGTTGGCTGCGTTAAGGTCGGGCATTTTTTGAGTAGCAATCTCGCGAAGTTGCTCTTTTGTGAGAGTAGCGACTTTGGTTTTGTTGGGGACTGCCGATGCGCTTTGCAAACCGCAAGCCTTCTTGATAAGAACGGGCGCGGGCGGTGTTTTAAGCACAAAAGTGAAAGAGTGGTCTTGATAGATGGTGATGATAACCGGGATAATCAAGCCAGCGTCTTTGGAAGTTTTTTCGTTGAATTCCTTAGTAAAACCTGCAATGTTGATGCCGTGAGGGCCGAGTGTAGAACCTACGGGCGGACCGGGGGTTGCTTTGCCGGCGGGCAATTGAAGTTTTACAACTGCTGTAATTTTCTTAGCCATAAATCCTCCTGACTAACGTGGTTTCGCGACGGTATGAAAGAGATTTGCCGTCTCCCACGAAGATTATAGTCCTGCGACTTGCGTCCTGTAGACGCGATTAAAGATAATGCACCTGAGTGCGAGTTTCAAAGTTTCTCAACCTGAGCAAAATCGAGTTCGACGGGTGTTTGACGTCCGAACATTGCCACGATAACTTTGACTTTTTGTCGTTCTGCGCTGATAGATTCGACAACGCCGATGAAGTTTTCGAGTGCGCCGTTGACGATTCTGACGTCGTCGCCGACTTTGATGTCGAAGTCTTCGATGCTGACGGTTTCAAGACCGATTCTTCTGATTTCGTCATCGGTAAGCGCAATAGGACGACCTGCCGAGCCAACAAAACTCGTAACTCCGCGCGCTCTGGTCACCATAAACCAAATGTGGTTGGTGTAGATCATTTTGATGAAAACGTAACTGGGGAATTTCTTGCGTTGAATGACTTTCTTTTTGCCGTTTCTTTCAACGATGTCGTCTTCAACGGGGATTTTTATATCAAAGATATAATCCTGCAAGTTGTTGTTTTCAATCATATTGCGAAGGTCGGTTTCCACAGAGTTTTCGTAACCCGAATAAGTGTGGACGACGTACCATTTCGGTTGTTCCAAATTTTCCATACAGCCCTCTTATGAAATGAAAATGGTTGCCCATTTGCCGTCGGTGACTAGGCCGAACAGGCCGCCCAACACATAATCGAGAGCAAAAAGAATGACGAAGAAAAGAACGACAACGGTCAAAACGACGGCTGTATTCTTTCCGACCTCTTTGCCCTTGGGCCAAGTAACCTTTTTGAGTTCGGAAACGATACCTTTGATGCCCTTGCCCATTCTCTTGAAGATGTTGGGTTTATCGGACGATTTTTTGTCGTTTGCGGACTTTTTTGCTTTGGAAGACTCGTTTTTAGAATCAACGTTAACGGCAGCCTTTTGAACTTCTACTTGCGCTGCGTTGTTTGTCGTTTCTTGGGTTGAGGTTTGGTTTTTTGGCGTTTTCTTTGCCATATTGCCTCCTATCCTTAGACAGCCTTACTTAGTTTCTCTGTGCAAGGTGTGCTTTTTGCAAAATCTGCAATACTTTTGAAGCTCCATTCTGTCGGGGTGCTTCTGTTTGTTTTTGGTAAGGTTGTAATTGCGTTGTTTGCATTCGGTGCAAGCCAAAACAACCTTAACTCTTGCTCCTTTCTGAGCCATAGTAGCCTCCTTTTTGTTCAATCAATACGACACCCTACACGGCAAGCATTTTGCCGTGTAGAGCATTGTTGTATATATTATTGAAAGAACAAATATTATTCGATGATCTTAGCAACGACGCCGGAACCAACTGTTCTACCGCCTTCACGAATAGCAAAACGGAGACCTTCTTCGATTGCGATCGGGGTGATAAGAGTGATTTCCATATCGATGTGATCGCCGGGCATAACCATTTCAACGCCTTGCGGCAATTTGATGGAACCGGTGACGTCGGTCGTTCTGAAATAGAATTGAGGACGATAACCATCGAAGAACGGTGTGTGACGACCACCCTCATCTTTTGTCAAAACGTACACTTGCGCTGTGAAGTGAGTGTGCGGATGGATCGAACCCGGTTTTGCAAGAACTTGACCACGTTCGATTTCGCTTCTTTGGATACCACGGAGCAATGCGCCGATGTTGTCGCCGCCCTCTGCGTAGTCAAGAAGTTTACGGAACATTTCGATACCGGTGACGGTCGTTTCTTTCTTTTCGGTGGAAAGACCGACGATTTCGACCTTGTCGCCCATACGAAGAACGCCACGTTCAACTCTACCGGTTGCAACGGTACCACGACCGGTGATGGTGAAGACGTCTTCAACAGGCATCAAGAACGGCTTATCCGTGTCACGTTGAGGATCGGGGATATAGCTGTCAACTGCGTCAAGAAGTTCTTGGATGGGCTTGAATGCGGGATCGTCCCATTTGCCTGCAAGGCCTGCTTCCATTGCTTTCAAAGCAGAACCGCGGATGATGGGGGTATCGTCGCCGGGGAAGCCGTATTCGTTGAGAAGTTCGCGAACTTCCATTTCAACGAGTTCGAGAAGTTCTTCGTCGTCGACTTGGTCGCACTTGTTAAGGAAGACGAGGATGTAAGGAACACCAACCTGACGAGCAAGAAGGATGTGCTCACGAGTTTGGGGCATCGGGCCGTCGGAAGCAGCAACAACGAGGATTGCGCCGTCCATTTGAGCAGCACCGGTGATCATGTTCTTAACATAGTCCGCGTGGCCGGGGCAGTCAACGTGTGCATAGTGACGCTTCGGGGTTTCGTACTCGACGTGTGCGGTGTTGATCGTGATTCCTCTTGCTTTTTCTTCCGGAGCCTTATCGATCTCGTCGTACTTCATCGCTTGTGCTTCGCCCTTGGATGCGCAGTACATCGTGATTGCAGCGGTAAGAGTGGTTTTGCCGTGGTCAACGTGACCGATGGTACCAATGTTAACGTGCGGTTTGGTGCGCACAAAAGTCTCTTTAGCCATAGCTT
>URTQ01000018.1 GCA_900550855.1 uncultured Eubacteriales bacterium | reverse complement strand
CAGATTGAGGTCGGTTGCTACCACCGATTTTAATTGTCAATTCCGCAACTTTTGGTTGCATTTTGCAAAAAATCGCGTATTTCGGCGATTTTTGACGATATTTTTCTGTTTTACAGCAAAAGCGCGGTCGCAAAGCAGGCAATCGATTTCGAGTTGCCCAAGTCGCCCACTTGCTCGTTCGTAGTTGCGGTTATGCCTATTCTTTCGCAAGGAATCTTCAACGCTTTCGACATATTGTTGCGCATTTGGTCGATATAGGGCGCAAGCATAGGACGTTCGGCAATAATCGCAACGCTGACGTTTTTGAGCGAGCGACCTTTTTCGGTTGCATTTTTAAGCACGGTTTCCAAAAGGTCGAGGCTGTTTGCGTCGTCGTAGCGAGAATCGTCAACGGGGAAAAGATGTCCGATGTCCTTTTCGCCGATTGCGGACAAAATCGCGTCCATAAGAGCGTGCACCGCCACGTCGCCGTCGCTGTGTGCAACGAAGGAAAACTCGCAGGGAACGAGCGTTCCCATAAGTTTGATTCCGTTGCCCGATTTGAAACGGTGTATGTCGTAGCCTATTCCGCAAAGGGGCGTGCGCAAATCTTCTTTAGTCGTGATTTTTATATTCTTGGGGTCGCCCTCGATTATCCTTACGTCGCAAGCGGCGTGCTTTTGAATGACCGCAATGTCGTCGAGATATTCGCCGTCGCACTTTGCGTACGCTTTGAGCAGAATGTCCGTTCTTGCGCAAATCGGCGTTTGTACTCTGCGATAGTCCGCTCTGTCAACGGGGTCTACGCCGAATTTTATGCAAACGAGAGAGTCGGTGAGGGGAAGAAGCGGAAGCGCGACACCGTTTTCGAGCGCGCCTGCAATCACGCTGTTTATCAACGCCGTAGTGACGTAGGGGCGCGCACCGTCGTGAATTACGACATAGTCGCAATCGTTTTCGACCGCGTTAAGTCCGTGTTTCACGGTTTGAGTGCGGGTTATGCCGCCTTGCGTAAGCGCGATTCTGTTGTCCTCGATATGCGTGCTTTCGAGCGCGTTGAGTAATTCGTCGCTGTAAGAGGGGTGAATCGCCACGATAATTTTTGAAACTTGCTCGAAAGTCAAAAAGGGTTTGATTGCTTCGACGACGACGCAAGAGTCGTTGCAAGGCGCAAAGAGTTTGTTTTCCGCGCCGTATCTCTGCGACGTACCGCCGGCAGTTATAATAACGTTGATTTTCATAGTTCACCTGTATGGTTATTCGGGTGCGGGGTGAAACCCCGCCCGAAATTAATAATTAATAATTATTAATTAATAATTTTGTACATCGTTTCCGCGCTTTGCTTGGTTTGATGTTCGTCGACGTTCAGCACTTCGAACGACATCGAATTGTTGCCGAAAGTCACTGTCACCACGTCGCCGACTTTTACGTCTTTTGCGGGTTTGACGACTTTGCCGTTGATTTCGATACGTCCGCCGTCGCAAGCCTCTTGGGCAACCGTGCGGCGTTTTATCACTCTTGATACCTTCAAAAATTTGTCTATTCTCATAAAGAATATTATAAGAAAAACGCGCGCTTAAATCAAGAGGAAACATATATTAAATTACCCAAAATTTATTAAAATTATATGCGCGCGACGCTTGACAGCCTTGATTTTTCAATATATAATAGAAAACTGCGCAATAATGCGGATTCCTACCCCTAAAACACTGTGTTTTTGGGGGTAGGGGGTTATAAATACATCTTGTATTGATAGCGATTCGCACGAAATGCGTAGATTTTGAAAAAAATTTCAGGCAAAGAAAAAAAAATTTTTCGGGGAAGTTTGAGATTTTTTGAAAAGTCGAAAATTCGGCAATTTTTTTAAGGAGTGAATATATGTCCCAAAGAATTCACAATCAAATGTACGGAACGACGGAAAGACGCGACTTTTCGCAAATTAAAGACGTTCTTCCCATTCCGTATCTCATTGAGGTGCAAAAGAATTCCTACGCAAATTTCATTGACGCCGGCATCACGGAAGTGTTCAAAGATTATTCTCCGATCGTTGACTTCTCCGGCAGATTGAAACTCGAATTTTTGTCACACAGATTCGACGGCGAACCCAAGTACACCGTCAAAGAGTGCAAAGATCGCGACACAACGTATGCTATTCCTCTCAAGGTGAAGGCACGCCTCACCAACAACGAAACCGGCGAAGTGGTCGAACAAGAAGTGTTTATGGGCGACTTCCCGCTTATGACGGATTCCGGTTCTTTCGTTATCAACGGTGCAGAGCGCGTTATCGTATCCCAACTTGTGAGAAGCCCCGGCGTTTACAACGACAAGGTGCTTGACAAGAACGGCGTACCTCGTTATGCGACGACCGTCATCCCCAACAGAGGCGCGTGGCTGGAATACGAGCAAGATTCCAACGAAGTGCAATGGGTGCACGTCGACAGAACGAGAAAAATCACCGCTACTACGCTTTTGAGAGCACTCGGCTACGGCACGGACGAGCAAATCATCGACTTGTTCGGCGGGGACGAGATGATCGTCAAGACTTGCGAAAAAGACGCTCAATGCAAGAGCGAGGAACAAGGCAAAATCGATTTGTTCCGTCGTTTGCGTCCGGGCGAAGTTCCCACGGTCGAAGGTGCGAACATCCTCATTCACAACACGTTCTACGATTACAAGCGTTACGACTTGGCAAAGGTCGGCCGCTATAAATACAACAAGAAACTCGCGCTTGCAACGCGTATTGCGGGCTACACCCTCGCAGAAGACGTCGTAAGCAACGTCACGGGCGAAATCCTCGCGCAAAAGGGCGAAATCGTCGACGAGGCAAAGGGCAGAGAAATTCAAAACAACGCCGTCAACGTGGTTTGGCTTGCATACACCGACCAAGACGGAAAAGAAAAGAAGTTCAAAGTCATCGGCAACAACACCGTCGACCTCGACGCGTTCGTCGATTGCAATCCCAGAGACCTCGGTATCACCGAAAAGGTTTACTATCCCAACCTCAAAGCCCTTATGGACGAATTCGGTGCGAACAAGGACGAATTGTTGCTTGCAATCCGCTCGTCCGTTGACGAACTCGTTTACAAGCACATCACGCTCGACGACATCGTCGCAATCGAGGACTACAACCTCGGCTTGCGCTACGGCTTCGGCACTTGCGACGACATCGACCACCTTGCAAACCGTCGCGTCCGCGCGGTTGGCGAGTTGCTTCAAAATCAATTCCGTATCGGAATCTCACGCCTTGAAAGAGTCATCAAAGAGAGAATGGCTTCCGCACAGGAGAATGCGGAAATCACGCCTCAAACGCTCATTAACATTCGCCCCGTAACGAGCGCAATCAAAGAGTTCTTCGGATCTTCGCAGTTGTCGCAATTTATGGACCAACCCAACCCGATTGCAGAACTTACGCACAAACGTAAACTTTCCGCACTCGGCCCTGGCGGCTTGAACAGAGAGCGCGCAAGTTTCGAAGTCCGCGACGTTCACCACTCGCACTACGGACGTATGTGTCCTATCGAAACGCCGGAAGGTCAGAACATCGGTCTTATCACGTCGTTGTCCTCTTACGCAAAAGTCAACGAGTACGGATTTATCGAAACGCCGTACCGCAAGATTGACAAGGCGACGGGCGTCGTAACCGACGAAGTCGTTTATATGGCGGCGGACGAAGAAGACAAATACGTCATCGCACAAGCGAACGAACCGCTCGACGAAGAAAGCAAATTCGTGCGCAACCGCGTCAACTGCCGTATTCAAAAAGACATCCGCGAAGTCCCCAAGGAAAGAGCGGACTATATGGACGTCAACCCCAAGCAACTTATCTCGATTGCAACCGCGCTTATCCCGTTCCTCGAAAACGACGATACCAACCGTGCTCTTATGGGATCGAACATGCAACGTCAGGCAGTTCCGCTTCTCAAACCGCAAACGCCTATGATCGCAACGGGCGTCGAACATAAGATCGCTTACGACTCGGGCGTTTTGAAGATCGCAAAACACGACGGTTTCGTAAAATACGTCGACAGCGACAAGATCGTCATCGAGTGCAACGACGGCACGACGGATACTTACATTCTCAGCAAGTTCGAGCGTTCAAACCAATCCACTTGCATAAATCAACATCCTATCGTCAACAAGGGCGACAAAGTGTACGGCCCGATTTACGACGATAAGGGCAACCTCACGAGAGAAGGCACCGTCATTGCGGACGGTCCTGCAACCGATCACGGCGAACTCGCTCTGGGCAGAAATATGCTTATCGGCTTTATGTCGTGGGAAGGTTATAACTACGAGGACGCGGTACTTATCAGCGAAGAACTCGTGCGCGACGATTTGTATACTTCCATCCACATCGAAGAATACGAAATCGAATGCCGCGACACCAAACTCGGCGACGAGCAAATCACCAGAGATATTCCGAACCTCAGCGACGAAGTGCTTAAAAATCTCGACGAGGACGGTATCGTTATGGTGGGTGCGGAAGTCAAACCCGGCGACATCCTCGTCGGTAAAGTCACCCCGAAGGGCGAAACCGAACTCACACCCGAAGAAAGATTGCTCCGCGCAATCTTCGGCGAGAAGGCAAGAGAAGTGCGCGATACGTCATTGCGCGTTCCCAACGGCGAGAGCGGTATCGTAGTCGACGTCAAGATATTCACGAGAAAGAACAAAGACGAACTCGCACCCGGCGTAAACAAACTCGTGCGCGTTTACATCGCTCAAAAGAGAAAAATCTCGGTCGGCGACAAGATGGCGGGTCGTCACGGAAACAAGGGCGTCGTTTCGAGAGTGCTTCCCAAAGAGGATATGCCTTTCCTTGCAGACGGCACTCCGCTTCAAATCGTGCTTAACCCGCTCGGCGTTCCGAGCCGTATGAACATCGGACAAGTTCTCGAAGTTCACCTCGGACTCATCGCTCATATGCTCGACTGGAAAGTCGCAACCCCCGTGTTCGACGGCGCAAACGAGCAAGACATCAAGCAACTGTTCCAACAATGCGGACTCGTCAACGAGGAAGGCGAAGTGGACGGCAAGATTCAACTCTACGACGGAAGAACGGGCGAACCGTTTGAAAACCGTGCGACGGTAGGTTATATGTACTACCTCAAACTGCATCACCTCGTAGACGACAAGATTCACGCAAGAAGCACCGGTCCGTACAGCGTCATCACGCAACAACCGCTCGGCGGCAAGGCTCAATTCGGCGGACAACGTTTCGGCGAAATGGAAGTCTGGGCGCTCGAAGCGTACGGTGCGGCAAACGTCTTGCAAGAAATCTTGACGGTCAAATCGGACGACGTCGTCGGTCGTGTCAAGACTTACGAATCCATCGTCAAAGGCAGCAACGTGTCAGAGCCAGGTATCCCCGAATCCTTCAAGGTTTTGGTCAAGGAACTTCAATCCCTCGCTCTCGACGTCAAAGTTCTCACCGAGGACAACGACGAAGTTAAGTTGCGCGAATACGACGAGGACATCGACTTCGATACGCATATCGGCAAGAAACACGAGGAACTCAAAGAAATCGATATTCTCGGCGACAACAACATCTTCGGCGATCTCGGCGAAAGCAAGAGCGACACGGATACGAGTTTGTTCGACACCGACGATGACGACGAAAGCATTTTCAGCGCACTCACCGAAGGCACGCCCGATATGAGCGACATCTTCGGTACAAACTCCGACGAAGAGTAATAGGAGGCGACATATGTACGAACTCAGCAATTTCGATGCAATTCAAATCGGTATCGCTTCGCCCGAAAAGATCAGAGAATGGTCTCACGGCGAAGTCACGAAACCCGAAACTATAAACTACCGCACGCAAAAGCCCGAAAAAGACGGTCTTTTCTGCGAGAAAATCTTTGGACCTACGCGCGACTGGGAATGCCATTGCGGAAGATATAAGAGAATCCGCTATAAAGGCGTCATCTGCGAAAAGTGCGGCGTCGAGGTCACAAAATCCAAAGTCCGTCGTGAAAGAATGGGACATATCGAACTCGCTTGCCCCGTCACGCACATTTGGTATTTGAGAGGCGTTCCTTCCAGAATCAGCATCCTCTTGGACGTTTCGCCTAAGGAACTCGAACAAGTCGTTTACTTCGTGTCCTTCATCGTTCTCGATCCGGGCAAAGTGGGCGAACTTCGCAAAAAACAAGTCATCAGCGACAAAGAGTACAGAGAACTTCTCGAAAAGTACGACGCAAAAGACTTCAAAGTGGGTATGGGCGCAGAGGCCGTAAAAGAACTTCTTATGGAAGTCGACCTCGAAAAAGAAAGCGAACAACTCAAAAACATCATCAACAATTCCGTCGGACAAAAACGTCTTAAAGCGGTCAAGCGTCTCGAAATCGTCGAAGCGTTCCGTCAATCCGGCAACAAACCCGAATGGATGGTTCTCGACGTGCTTCCCGTGCTTCCGCCCGAACTTCGTCCGATGATTCAACTCGACGGCGGCAGATTTGCAACCAGCGACCTCAACGATTTGTATCGCAGAGTCATCAACCGCAACAACCGCCTCAAAAAACTCAAAGAACTCGGCGCGCCCGACATCATCGTGCGCAACGAAAAACGTATGCTTCAAGAAGCCGTCGACGCTCTCATCGACAACGGCCGCAGAGGCAAAGCGGTTTCGGGCCCGGGCAACAGAGATCTCAAATCGCTTTCGGGTATGCTTCGCGGTAAACAAGGTCGTTTCCGTCAAAACTTGCTCGGTAAGCGCGTCGACTATTCCGGTCGTTCGGTTATCGTCGTCGGCCCTGAACTCAAACTCTATCAATGCGGTTTGCCAAAGGAAATGGCTCTCGAACTTTTCAAGCCGTTCATTATGAACAAACTCGTCGAGCGCAACCTTTGCCACAACATCAAGAGCGCAAAACGCTTCGTTGATACGGGCAAGAATCAAGTTTGGGATATCCTCGAAGAAATCATCAAGGATCACCCCGTGCTTCTCAACCGCGCACCGACGCTTCACAGACTCGGTATCCAAGCGTTCGAGCCGGTGCTCGTAGAGGGTAGAGCAATCAAACTTCACCCGCTCGCCTGCGGCGCGTTCAACGCGGACTTCGACGGCGACCAAATGGCTGTTCACGTTCCTCTTTCCATCGAGGCGCAAGCGGAAGCAAGAATCTTGATGCTCTGCACCAACAACATTCTCAAACTTTCGGACGGCAAACCTATCGTTTCGCCGACGCAAGATATGGTCATCGGTTCTTACTATCTTACGATAGTCAAACCGGGCGCGAAGGGCGAGGGCAACTATTACAGTTCCTTCGACGAGGCGATGATGGCGTATCAAGACAAAGACCTTACGCTTCAATCCCTCTGCTACATTCGCGTTCAAGTGCAAGACGAGGACGGCTACGTTCACAACAAACTTTTGCACACCACCATCGGTCGTTGCATCTTCAACGACAACTTGCCCCAAGATTTGCAATTCGTCGACAGATCGATTGCAGAGAATAAGGGTCAACTCGAAGTCGAAGGCATTTTGGGCATCAACGCCTGCGTGGACGAAAATCAATTCCACGAACTCGTCGACTTGTTCAGAAACGAGGAAGTCAACCAAGACTCGTGCGTGCGCGCGCGTTCCATATTAAAGAGAAACGTGTCCGATGAGCAAATCGCTCAAATCGCGACTGCGGTCAAAGAAGCGGGCGACCTCGACCTCGACAACAAGAAAGAGTTCTCTCGTGAAATCACCGCGCTTCGCGAAAGCATACAAAAAGCGCTCGGCAAGAAAGCAATGGCTATCGGCAAGAAGCAACTCAGTATGATTGTCGACAACTGCTTCAAGTATCACGGCGCAACCGAAACGGCGGCAATGCTCGACAAGATCAAATCGCTCGGCTACAAGTACTCGACGATCGGCGCAATCACCGCTTCCGTCTTCGATATGCACATCCCCGGCGACAAGAAATTGATCGTTCACCAAGCGGAAGAACAAGTCGTTCGCATCGAAAAATTGCACGCAAGAGGCGTTCTTTCCGACGAAGGTCGTTACAAAGAAATCATCAAGATTTGGAAAGACGCTGCCGATAAGGTCGAAAACGAACTCAAAAAAGGTCTTGACGACTTCAACCCGATTTGGATGATGGCAAACTCAGGCGCGCGTGGTAGTATGGGACAAATCCGACAACTCGCAGGTATGCGTGGCTTGATGGCTGACCCGTCCGGCCGTACAATCGAGTTGCCTGTTCGCTCGTCCTTCCGTGAAGGCTTGTCCGTTTTGGAATACTTCATTTCGTCGCACGGCGGCAGAAAAGGTCTTGCGGACACCGCTCTTAAAACGGCTGACTCGGGCTACCTCACAAGACGTCTCGTCGACGTATCGCACTCGGTCGTCGTCAGAGAACAAGACTGCGGCGATACCAAAGGTACGTTTATCACCGCAATCAGAGACGAAAAGAGCGTCATCGAAGCGCTTGCAGACCGTATCGCAGGCAGATACACCATCGGAAACGTGGTCGATCCCGCAACGGGCGAAATCATCTGCGAAGGCGACACGCTCATTTCAAGCGACAAAGCGAAAGAAATCGACAAGAAACTCACTTCTTACTGGGAAAGCAACGGTTCGGATATGCACCATCAACCCGGCGTACTTATCCGCTCGATTCTCACCTGTAAGTCCAAAAACGGCGTGTGCGTGAAGTGCTACGGCAAGAATATGGCTTCGGGCAACCCCGTCAAGATCGGCGAAGCGGTCGGTATCATCGCCGCACAGTCAATCGGCGAACCCGGTACTCAGCTTACGATGCGTACCTTCCACTCGGGCGGCGTCGCAACCGACGACGACATCACGCAAGGTTTGCCGCGTGTCGAAGAATTGTTCGAAGCGCGCAATCCTAAGGGTAAAGCGGTCATCACAGAGAACAACGGTATCGTCCACATTTCAGACGATCGTCGTGAAATCACGGTTACGGGTCCGGACGGCGAGGCAAAATCCTACGCGATCCCGTACAACGCAAACATTCTCGTCGGCGAGGGCGAAACCATCGGCGCGGGCGATCCGCTCACCAAAGGTTCAATCAATCCGCAAGATATGCTTCGCGCAAAGGGCGTAAAGGGCGTTCAAGAGTACATCGCGAAGGAAGTTCAATCCGCATACCGCACCGCAGGCGTCGAAATCAACGACAAACACGTTGAGGTCATCGTAAGACAAATGCTTCGAAAGGTCCGTATCGAAAATCAAGGCGATACGAATATGCTTCCCGGCACTCTCGTCGACTTGCTCTCTTACGAGGAAGAAAACGAAAAGGCAATCGAAAACGGCGGCGTTCCCGCAACGGCAAAACGTACCCTTTTGGGTATCACCAAAGCCGCTCTCGCAACGGAATCCTTCCTCTCGGCTGCGTCCTTCCAAGAGACCGCAAAGGTTTTGGCAGAGGCTGCAATCAACAACAGAAAAGACCCGCTTCTCGGCTTGAAAGAGAACGTCATCATCGGCAAACTTATTCCTGCCGGCACTGGTATGAAGTGCTATAAGAACGTCACGACGGTTGCGGAAAATCAAACCCAACCCGCTGACATCATTCTCGATCAACACATCGAGGACGAACTCGAAGAAGAATAATGAAAAGAAGATTTTTTACATCTGAAAGCGTAACGGAAGGACATCCCGACAAGGTGTGCGACCAAATCGCAGACGCAATTCTCGACGACATTTTCGCAGAGGACACCTCTGCGAGAGTCGCCGTTGAAGTGTGCGCCACGACGGGTATGGTTATGGTGTTCGGCGAAGTCAGCACCAAGCATTATTGCGACATTCCCACAATCGTAAGAGGTGTCATAAAAGACGTAGGCTACAACGACAGTTCGCTCGGATTCGACTACAAAACGTGCGCGGTGCTCAGTTCCATCGACGAGCAATCGCCCGACATCGCTATGGGCGTCAACGACGCAACCGACGGCGACGGAAAGGACGATTACGACAAGACGGGCGCAGGCGACCAAGGTATGATGTTCGGATATGCTTGCGACGAAACAGAGTCGCTTATGCCTCTTCCCATCACACTTGCTCACGCGCTCACAAAACGCCTCACCGACGTAAGAAAGAGCGGCGAACTTGCGTGGCTTCGTCCCGACGGCAAAGCGCAAGTCACCGTCGAATACATCGACGACGTTCCCGAAAGAGTGGACACTATCGTCGTAAGTTGCCAACATTCCGAAAACGTAAGTATGGACGAACTCGAAGAAGAAATAATCGACAAGGTTATTTCTTATGCGATTCCGCAAGAGTACATCGACGACGACACCAAGATTTACATCAACCCGACGGGTAGATTCGTAATCGGCGGACCGGCAGGCGACAGCGGCGTTACGGGAAGAAAGATTATCGTCGACACATACGGCGGATTCTGTCCTCACGGCGGCGGCGCGTTCAGCGGCAAAGACCCCACGAAAGTGGACAGAAGCGCGTCCTATATGGCTCGCTACATCTGCAAGAATCTCGTTGCGGCAGGCGTGTGCAAGAGAGCGGAATTGCAAGTTGCATACGCAATCGGTATGGCGCACCCCGTTTCCGTGTACGTCAACACCTACGGCACGGGCGTTATAGACGACGATTCGCTTGCAAAAGTCGTGCGCGAAGTGTTCGATTTGCGCCCGAAGGCGATTATCGACCATTTGCACCTTGCAAGCCCCATTTACCGCAAGACTTCCAACTACGGACACTTTGGCAAGGAAGGTTTCAGTTGGGAAGAAACGGATATGGTCGAGCAAGTCAAACAAGCAGTCGAAAAATACAAATTTTGAATACGCGAGATAAAAACGGTAGGATAACCCTACCGTTTTTTCTCAAAAACGCCGTAAAAACTCTAAATAGAACGGCATAAAAACGACATAAAAACGTTGTAAAAAAACGGCTTAAAAATGCCGTAAAATCGGCATAAAAAATCGAAAATAATATCATCTAAAAGGGAAGAAAAATGCAACTTGCAGGCGAAATAAAAGACGTTATATTCGCAAGCGCGGACACGGGATATACGGTTCTCGATATGAGATGCGAGGAATCCGTTTTTACCGTCGTCGGCATTTTTCCGCCCGTAAGCGAGGGTATGAATATAAGAGTCGAGGGCAAGTTCCAAACTCGCACGACATACGGAAAGCAGTTTTGCGCCGACAAAGTGTGGGTGTCCGCGCCGTCCAAACTGGAAGGAATAAAGAAGTTTTTGGGCAGCGGTCTTATATCGGGACTCGGTCCTGTGACCGCGCAGTCTATCGTGGATATGTTCGGCGTGGATTCGCTGGAAATGATGAAATACCCGATGGAACTTGCAAAAGTGAGAGGCATATCGTTAAAGCGCGCGACGGAATTCGGAATGAATTACGCCAAAGTGCAGAAGATGCAAGACGCGGTGATGTTCTTGCAAAATCTCGGAATCAGCGTCAATATGTCCCTCAAAATATATCGCACATACGACGTGAAAACCGTGGATAACGTGCGCAAAAATCCGTATATGCTCGTCGACGACGTGGACGGAATAGGCTTTGCCACGGCGGACAGAATCGCGGGCGAACTGGGCATAGAAAAAGACAGCGACTACCGCATTTGCGCGGCGATAACCTATCTTCTCAAAGAAGCGGCGACGAGAAGCGGACACAACTATTTGCCCGAAAACGACCTTTTGGCAAACGCAATCGCACTTTTAAGTATCGATTCGGAAGATATAGCGCAAAGAGTGCGCGACAATATGATGGATATGGTTATGCTCGGCGACCTCGTGAGATACGAAACGAAAGAGCATACCGCCATACTCTTGAAAAAGAATTTTAACACCGAAAAGAGCATTGCGAGAAAACTGTTGCAATTAAAGCAAGAAGCTTCCGATTTCCGAGTGGACGTAGACCACGAAGTTGCAAGATTTGAAAAGGACGCAGGCTTTTCCCTTCACGAAAATCAAATCGCCGCAGTCAGAGAAACCATTGAAAACGGCGTGCAGATAGTCACGGGCGGACCGGGCACGGGCAAAACGACAATCGTCAAGTGCATACTCAAACTGTTCAAGGATTTAGGACAGAGAGTCGCGCTTTGCGCGCCTACGGGCAGAGCCGCAAAACGACTTTCGCAAGCAACGGGCGAGGAAGCGAAAACCATTCACCGTATGCTCGATTTGGACTACAAAAACGGCGAAGGACACTTCACGTACAACGAAAACACTCGCTTGCCCGTAGACGTCGTGATTGTGGACGAGGTGAGTATGGTGGACGAATACGTCTTTTCCGCACTCATAAACGCGCTCGAAAGAGGCTCGCGCCTCGTGCTTGTGGGTGATAAGGACCAACTTGCTTCGGTGGGCGTCGGCAACGTGCTTAACGACCTAATTAAATGCGGAAAGTTCAACGTGAGTTATCTCACGCAGATTTACCGTCAAAGCGAAAAGAGCAAAATCGTCACCAACGCGCACAAAATCAACAGCGGCGTTATGCCCGACATCGACAACAAGAGCAGCGATTTCTTCTTTGAAGAAAAGAATACGAGCGAGGAAATTTGCGCAAACACCATTGCGCTCGTCACTCGCCGCTTGCCCAAATACCTCAACGTCGCGCCGAGCGAAATTCAAGTGCTTTGCCCGATGAAACGAGGCGTTGCGGGCACGATAAATCTAAACAAAGAGTTGCAAAAAATAATCAATCCCCCCTCGCCTCACAAGCGAGAAGTCAAGCGTGCGGATTGCATATACCGCGAGGGCGACAAGGTTATGCAACTTCAAAACAATTATCAACAGGAATGGTCGCAAACGGACGGCTTCAAAACCGTGCGCGGAAGCGGCGTTTTCAACGGCGATATAGGCGTGATTGAAAGCATAAATACGCAGATTATGCAGTTTACCGTGCGTTTTGACGACGATAAAGTGTCGATTTACGAATATAGCGACGTGGACCAACTCACGCTCGCATACGCCGTGACTATACACAAATCGCAAGGTTGCGAGTTTGACGCCGTGGTTATCGCACTCGACGCAAACTATATGTTGCAAACGAGAAACTTGCTGTATACGGCGGTTACGAGGGCAAAAAAACTCGTCGTTATCAGCGGCAGTAAAAAGACCGTGCAACGTATGATTCAAAATAACGAAACCGCAAGACGATACTCGCTTCTCATCGAACTTATCGAACAAGAATGGCAAGGCGGCGCGTATGATTGAGTCGGAAGATAAATTAAATAGCGAAACCGAAAAGGAATCGTCTGATATCGTAAACGCGGACGAAACGCAAGACGACGAAAAGCAATTCGAAACGCAAGACGAACGGAAGGACGAAAAGGGCGGCAAGAGAAAAGTCGTGATGCAAAAGGTCAAGACGTTTTTCAAGAAGTTGCTCGGCGAGTTCGATTCGGCTCTGTTTCCGCTCGATTGCACTTGCGACGTATGCGGCGAGGAACTCGTCGAAGACACGAGATACCGTCTTTGCTCTGAATGTATCGAGAAGTTGCCGTTTGTCAAAGGGCATATCTGTTTGAACTGCGGCGTTCCGCTCAAAGACGAGAGCGACTACTGCAATCGCTGTCAATATCAAAAGTCGGCGTTCGTGAAGAACCGCTCGCCCCTCGTATACGACGGCGAAGTGAAGAAGTTGATATACAAACTGAAATTCGGAAGGAAAACGTATATCGCTCAAACGCTCGGCGCGCTTATGGCGGACAAGTTTATCGAGAGCGGTATGGATTCCGAAATCATCGTCTTCGTGCCGATGACGGACGAGGAAGTGAAGAAAAGAGGTTTCAATCAAGCCGAACTTTTGGCATACGAGGTGGGAAACAGACTTAATATCGCCGTACTTCCCGCGCTCGTCAAGGTGAAAGACACCTCGCAACAAAAGCAACTTAAAGGCAAGGACAGAGCAAACAACCTCGATGGCGCGTTTGCTTGTGCGTTCGAACAAGTCAAGGGAAGAAAGATTTTGCTTATAGACGACGTTTTCACCACGGGCGCGACCGCCAACGAGTGCGCAAAGACGTTGCTCAAAGCAAAAGCGAGGGAAGTATGCGTGCTTACGGCTGCCGTTACGCAAATTAAAATCCCGAACGATTGATATTGATATAGATTGATATAT
>URTQ01000017.1 GCA_900550855.1 uncultured Eubacteriales bacterium | reverse complement strand
GTAAAGCAAAAGATTATTTGTTTCGGGTGTGGGCAGAGCCCACCCAAAATTATTAATTATTAATTATTAATTATTAATTCAAATCGATGTGTTCCACGTCGTCGCGGGTGCTACGCTTGTAAATCACGATTTTGTTGCCTATAGCCGTTACGGGTTCTGCGCCCGTCTTTTTGCATACCTCGTCCAAAACGTCTTTGGTGTTTGCCTCTGCGTTGCGAAGGACGGATATCTTGACAAGTTCGTGAAGTTCGAGTGCAAGACAAATGTCTTTGACTTGGTTGTCGCCCACGCCGTTTTTGCCGATTTGGAAGATTGGATTTATCGTTTGCGCCATACTGCGAAGTTTTGCGCGTTGTGCACTTGTTATCATTGATTACCTCGATTGTTCGATTGCGCCGTGCAATCTGTTGGAACTGTATTTTGTCACCGCTATATTAGCATTTTTGGCGGCAGTATGCAAGCGTCACGACATTTTTCTGTCGACGTCGATGACGAAAAAGTATTTTACGGGGTCGTTTGCGAACTCTCGTTTCATAGCGTTTTTCACGTCGTCGAGAGAAAGTTTGCTGTCGTAGGGGATTACGACGTCGAAAAGCATATTCGTGTGCGTTTGTCCGCTGACGATTCGAAAATCGTGCAACGAAAGCCCCTCGTCGAGGTTGGCAAGCGCGTTTTGCGCGCGAAGTTTGAGTTCGGCAAGTTTCTCGTTTTTGGTGTCAACGGGGTCCATATGTATGGTGATTCTGACGTGCATTTCGTTCCAAAAGTCGTGTTCGATGTTGTCTATGACGTCGTGGCTCTTGGTTATTTCAACGTCCTGCGGCACTTCGACGTGCGCAACGACGAAGCAATGATTCTCGCCGTAACTGTGCACGACGAGGTCGTGAACGCCTATAACGCCGTCGTAGGAAAGTATTTTCGCCGTGATTTTGTCAACGAGTTCCTTGGGTGGCTTTTCGCCGAGAATAGGGGATATGGATTCCTTTATTAGAAGTATGCTCGACACGATTATGAACGCCGACACCGCGATACCCATTATGCCGTCCACGCTCACTTTTGGACTGATTTTGTCGCCCGCAACGTCGATGACTATCGTCGATATCAAGACGGTGACGGTGGCAAGCACGTCGTTTCTGCTGTCCGCCGCAGAGGCTTTGAGCGCGCCGCTGTTTATCGCTTTCGAGAAGTCGAGATATATGAGCATTTGCACGAGTTTCATTGCGATTGCCACGCCCAAAACGACGTAGGTGTACACGCTTACGCTCACCGCTTCGGGCGTAATGCACTTTTCGATAGACGATTTCAAAAGCAGTATGCCGATAAAAAGCACCGTGACCGACACGAGCAGAGAAGTGACGTATTCGTACCTTGCGTGGCCGAAGGGGTGGTCCTTGTCGGGCGGCGTGGCGGATAGTTTGAATCCGACGAGCGTAACGACGCTGCTTCCCGCGTCGGACAAGTTGTTGATTGCGTCCGCTATAATCGTTATGCTGTTGCCGATGATACCGACGATAAGTTTGAACACGCAAAGCAAGGCGTTGGATATTATGCCGAAAATGCCTGCGACAAGCCCGTAGCGAAAGCGCACTTTCGGGTTTTGCGTGTCCTGATAATCCTTTATAAGCAGTTTGCGAATGAATTTCATAGTTTATATTCTCTCTCGGTGATTTACGTTGTTATTATTAAAATATTCCCCGAGAATCTCGATGTCAAGATTTTCGGGGAATTATGTGTTTTTATCTTCCGTTTGCGTGCGAAGCACGCTATTATTAATTATTAATTTTTTTTGTCTTGATCGGTCTAAGTTTAATCGCTTGCACTATGAAGTACACGCCGACGACAACCGCGATTACGCCCACTATCGCCAAAATGACGTACCAAAGATTTACGTCCACGCCGTCGCCCGATTTTGCTCTTTGCCACATATTGACCACGACGTCGTTACGCTTTCCGAAGTCGCGCATAACGCCCAATGTTTCGTTTATGACGGGGTAGCGACCCTCGTCGGCAAAGTATTCTTCGACGTCGTATTCGCAATCTTCGAGGTATGCGCAAACGTCCTCGTCGTCTTGAAGCAACGCTTTATTCGTTGCAGAAGTGTAGCCGATTGCAACCGAGTTGCGCACCGAACTCATAGGATTGCACATATAGTCGATAAACATCATTGCGGCGAGTTTGTTGTTGACGGAAGTGGGAATACACCAGCCGTCGTACCAAATGTTGCTCGCAACGTCGGGAACGTAGTAGCCGAGTTGATAGGTGTCGGTTTCCTCGTCGTAGCCGCCTTCTTCGATTGCCCAGAGCGCGTCGCCGCTCCACGCAAAGTCGGCGTAAACGATTTCGTTTATCATATCGTCCTTGCCGAAGT
The DNA here is from genome assembly GCA_900550855.1 of uncultured Eubacteriales bacterium. Classification (GTDB taxonomy): domain Bacteria; phylum Bacillota; class Clostridia; order Christensenellales; family CAG-917; genus CAG-475. Next base: position 12,435 of record URTQ01000017.1, on the reverse strand, counting down.
CGACCTCGTATCCCGATATATGTTCGCGTTGCTCGGTAAGCACTTTTTCTGCCGCCGCGACCATTTCGTCGTCGGTGCAGTTGATGAGTTCTTGCACGGAATACGACTTATATTTTTCGGGAAGAAGGTTGTATTCGTACATATAAAAGATTGCGGCGGCGTAGGTGTCGCGCACGCTGTCTTTCATAAGGATTTTGCTTTCGAGTTTCTCGTTTTTCTGAACGTTCCAAAGCACGCCCCAGCCGTATTGTTCGAGTTCTTCGAGGGTGACGACGGACGTGTTGTAGAGTATGCCGAGCGTGCCGTACATATAGGGAACCATATATTCGGTCATATTATGCGAAACGCCGTCTTGCGATTTGATGTCGCCGAACATACTCTCGATTTTGTCCATAACTTCGGGGTCGATGTTGCCCCAACCCGACCTTAAACTGCTCATATTGTCAAGTGAAATGCCGTATTTGGTCAAATCGTCTTGAATTTCCGCTTTTATGTCGTTGTGGTTGAGAAGGCAGTTTGCGGTGAGCAATTTTTCGATTGCGTATTCGCTCGGGCAAATCAAATCGACGTTTGCGTCGCCTTTAAGCACCTTTGTCATCATCGTTTCGTTGGTGTCGAAAGTGGTGTAGGTGATGGAAAGCGCGCGCCCCGTTTTTTCTTTGTAGTAGTCGGCAAATTCGTCGAGCAAAGTCTTGCCCGTTTCCTCGTCGATTTCCGCGTCGATATAGTCTTCCCAGTTGTAGATGACGAGTCTGTCGCCGCCGCTTTCGCCTTTCGTGCCGTTGTTGCAGGCGGTGAGGACGGGAAGCAGAATCGCACTCAAAACGAGGACGAGTACAATCAAGGTTGCAATGCGTTTTTTCATACGTTCGCCTCCTTGTTCTTTTTCTTCTCGCGCGATATCTTGACGAGGTTTATCGAAAGCACGCCGGCAAGAACGATTACGAATATAATCGAGAATATCGCATACCAGAAGGGTTCGAGACCTTGCACGCGCGCGTCCGAATAAATGTAGGTGGACAGGGTGTTGATACCCGTTGCCGCGCCCTTGTTGATTTGAGTGATGATGAAGTCGTCCATAGACATTATGAACGCCATAACGAATCCGCTGACGATACCGGGGGTTATGATGGGAATCATAACTTTTACGAGAGCCTTGAACGGATTTGCGCCGAGGTCGAGAGCCGCTTCGTAGATGTTGGGGTCCATAGATTCGAGTTTGGGAAGCACGCTCAAAACGACGTAGGGGGTGCAGAACGCTATGTGCGCGATGATGAGTCGCAAGTATCCTTCGGGGAAAGCGAACGTGATGAAGAACACCATCATAGAAACCGCCATAACGATTTCGCTGTTGATGATGGGGAACTGGTTGACGTTTTCCACGATACGTCTTGCGCGCTTGCCGAGGTTGAAGATACCGATAGAGGCGAACGTTCCCATAATCGTCGCCACGACGGAAGATATGCTCGCGATGATAAACGTGTTTGCGATTGCGCTCCAAAGTTCGGGCGATTTGTCGGATTTGAATATCGAAACGTACGCTTCGAAACTGAATCCGTTGTCGAAATTGAAGTTGGAACTGTTGGAAAACGAGTACACGATGAGAAGGATTATCGGCGCGTACAGTATTGCGAGGATAATCAAAAGATAGAACTTTTCGAAAAAGCCTATAATCTTTTCTTTTACCATAGCGACCTCCTCACAGCGTTGCTGTTGCGATTGAATTTGTTCATAACGAAGTTGGATATAAGCACGAACACGAGCATAACGAGGCTCATTATCGAACCCACGCCGTACATACCTTGCTCGAAACTCAGTTGTATCGAATCGCCGAAAAGGAATATCTTTCCGTTCGAGAGCAGTTGCGAGATTGCGTAGGTCGAAATCGTGGGGATAAACACCATCGTGATTCCGCTGAATATGCCGCTCATAGAGAGGGGAAGCGTGGTTTTCAAAAAGACGGTCGCCTTGTCCGCGCCCAAATCCTGCGCCGCTTCGATATAACTCTTGTCTATGCCCGAAATGGTGGTGTGCAAGGGAAGTATCATAAACGGCAGATAGTTGTACACCATACCGAAAAGCACCGTGCCCATACCCAGTTCGATGTCAAGCGCAATGAAGATAGCCTTCGTCGCGAGCGTACGGATAAGGAAGTTTACGCCCATAGGAATGACGTACAAAAGCACGAGTATGCGTCCGCTGGACATCTTCGAGAGGAAGTAGGCGACGGGATAGCCTACAACGAGGCACAACACCGTCGTTATCACGCCCACGAGCAAAGAATTGCCAAGCACCACGAGGCTCGATTTCGACGTAAAGAATATCTTGAAGTTTTCAAGAGTCAGATTGCTGTCGCTGTCGAGAAACGCGTTTACGAGGATAAGCACGAGCGGCGTCACCACAAATAGCAACAGGAAAAGGATGTAGGGAATCGAAAACACCTTTTTCGTCAATCTAAACTTTTTGCGAGAGGTGTTTTTCACTCTTTATCCTCCTTCTCGTCGCTCGATTGTTCGGCTTCGATAATGATTTCCTCGACCGCATCGAATTTTTCGGGTTCGGTGAGGCGCGCCTTTTCGATGGCTTCTTGTTCCTCTTTGGTGAGGGTTTCGTCCTTGACGACGTTTTCCACGACCTTTTCTTCCTCGTCGCGTTGCTCGATTACAATCTTTTCGGGCGCAATCTTGATGCCTACGCGGTCGCCTTTGAGCCAATCGTCGTCGGTGTCCGCAAAGAAGATGTAGTGGTCGTCCGTCGAGAGTATGGCTTGATAGTAACTGCCCTTGTATATGGACGAAAGCACGGTTGCGCCGATTTGTCCGTCTTCCTCGTCGTCGGTGATTTCCACGTCGTCGAAGTCGACGTACACCTTGACGGGCGTTTCGACGGGAAGGTCGGTCTTGCACTCGAAGTCCGTTCCGCAAATCTCGACGAGGTTTTCGCCCGTGATATAGGTGTCGATTTCGTTGATAATGCGGGTCTTGTGCATAATGTGAAGGTCAAACGGCTTGATGTAGATTCCAACCGTTTCGCCCACGTCGTAAGTGTCGGTGTCGTGCGCAACGATTTCGTTGCCGTTGGCAAGCAGGGTGATTTGATAATGGTCGCCCTTGAACACGGACGAGATAACTTCTGCCGTGAGTATGGTGCGCTTGTCGTCGACCTTTTTGATTTTCACGTCTTCGGGACGAATGATAACGTCGATGGGTTCGTTGTGTTTGAATCCCTTGTCCACGCACTCGAAAACGGTGTCGCAGAACTCGACCTTGCAGTCTTCGAGCATAGTTCCCGAAAGAATGGTGCTTTCGCCGATAAAGTCCGCAACGAACGCGTTTGCAGGCTCGTCGTACACCTTTTCGGGGGAAGCGATTTGCTGAATCTCGCCAAGACGCATAACCACGATTTTGTCGGACATCGTGAGCGCTTCTTCTTGGTCGTGCGTAACGTAAATGAAGGTTATGCCCAGTCTTTTGTGCATATCCATAAGTTCGAGTTGCATATCCTTGCGCATTTTGAGGTCGAGCGCGCCCAAAGGCTCGTCGAGAAGCAACACTTCGGGTTCGTTGACGAGCGCGCGAGCGATTGCGACGCGTTGTTGTTGTCCGCCGCTGAGCGAGGATACGTTTCTGTGTCCGTAGTCTTCGAGGTCAACCATTTTGAGAGCGTTGTTCACCTTCTCTTTGATTTCCGCTTTTGTGTACTTTCTGAAAAGTTGTATGGTTTCGCCTTTCTTGTTGGTTTTCGTGCCGTTGGGAATGACTTTGAGTTTAAGTCCGAACGCGATGTTGTTAAAGACGTTCAAATGCGGGAAAAGCGCGTATTTTTGGAATACGGTATTTACGGGGCGAAGGTGGGGCGGTGTGTCCGTGATGTCCTTGCCGTTGAAAATGATTTTTCCGCTCGTGGGCATTTCAAAGCCGGCAATCATACGAAGGGTCGTAGTTTTGCCGCAGCCGCTCGGACCGAGCAGAGTGACAAATTCGCCGCGCTTGATTGTAAGGCTGGCGTTTTTGACCACTTGTTTGCCGTCGTACTCTTTGTAGACGTTGCGAAGTTCGATGATGTTGTCAACAGGTGTTTTGTTTGTCATAGGTAGACCCCTTGTAATTGCACCTACGGTGCAGTTATATTGCGGCAATGCCGCAGTGATATCGTTGCTGTGCAACGGTGAAATACTCGCTTTGCTCGTGCGATATCCTCGCGGTGCGAGGGTTGCGGAATATTCAAATAATCCGCTTGCGTGCGAAGCACGCTCTCACCAAACAGATAATCTTGCGAAACTGCGGCTTGATTATTTATCCGTCTTGTTTTGATAGCAAAGATTCTCTGTGCGGTAGAAGCGCAATAAATCGAGTAAGGCTCTCGGTGATACGCAAATCTGCGTGTTGCCGTTGCCTCAGTGACGATTTTTGCGCGGTTAAAATGTCGGCGGGGAAGCAACCCACAGTACGACCGCTTTTTCGTTCGTGCGATTTTCAAGACGGTGCGGCTTCGAGGAAGTGAAGTAAAACACTTCGCCTTTTTTCACGCAGTACGCTGCCTGCCCGATGTGAAGCCATATTCTGCCCGATATGACGTATCCGAATTCCTCGCCCTCGTGGGGAACGTCTTCTTCGAGATTCGTGTGCGGCTCTATGGTCACTCTGATGGGTTCCATCTCGTTTTTCTGCGCGTTGGGGACAAGCCATTCGATTTTGTGCGTGTCCGCAACCTTTTCGATAAACTCTGCTTCGGTGAAAACGACCTTTTCTTCCTTTTCGTCCTTGAAGAAGTCCGCAAACGTCGTTCCGAGCGCGTTGAGGATGTCTTCCAAAGTTGTGATGGACGGGGAAGTGAGTTCGTTTTCAAGTTGCGAAATGTAGCCTTTTGTCAATTCGCATCTGTCGGCGAGTTCCTCTTGCGTGAGGTTGTTTTGAAGCCTCAGTCTTTTGATTTTCGTGCCAAGTTCCATACAATTCCCTCAAAAGCGAAAACGGTACACGAAGCGTGCGTTCCGTTTAGGCTGACTAAACTTTCGACTTAGTTTAGGCAAAATCGACCGCGAGTTTAGCAAGTTTTGCATTTTTTAACAAAAAGTTTAGCAAAACTAAACTTATTTATCAAAATCGATTATATATATTTGCAAAGGCTATGTCAATTATTTTGATATAGTTTTTCGACAAATTTTTCAATATTCCTTTTGTAAAGACTTTGCTGTGAAATCGGATTTTTGTTCACAACGTACGCATCCGTGGCGCGCGCATTTAGGCGCGCGTATTTATGAATATAGGTGTAATCGATAAGGTGTAAAAATATCAAAACAAACGAAAACAAATCCTCGCGCTTATTTGCGAGGATTTGTTTGGTGTTTTTTAGGCGAGTTTATCGTTCGTGTCGATATATAGGTATTGTTTTTTTGCCTTGCTCAGTCAGCCGTGCCTGCGACCGCTATATCCGTAAACTTGACCGCATAAGGTCCTTCGTAGTTTGCGGACGAGAATCTTTCCGTCGAGAACGTCATATTCTGTTGCGCTTCGATTAGGTTGCCGTTTATCGAGCCGCCCGTAACGGGTGTGACTTTGCCGTCTTCGATGAGGTAGGCAAGACGGATTTCGCCGCCGAAGTGACCCGAGAACGTGTCCATTTGGAAGTCGGAAAACGCGACCGCCCAAAGACAAGGCTTTTTCTTCATATCCTCGAAGGACACGCTGCCGAGATTGTCGCATTTTGCTTTCTCGTATGCGCCCGTCGGTTCGATTCCGAGATAGCGGCAGAAGGGGGTGCTTCCGTGTATTGCCGAAAGTTTGCCGTCTTTCACGACCGTGAGGTCTTGCATTTTTATGCCGTCGCCGCTGAAAGGTCTTGTGGCAACCATCGTAAGATCGAGAGCGTCGCCCTTGACTTTGCCTTGCACGCCGTCGCCCGTTTTCCACGAGGAATATCCGGGGTAAATCATATCCGCTGCCGATTTTTCTTCGTAATAGGACAGCACTTCCGCAAGGTTTTTGCCGCTCAAAATGACGTCGTATTTGCCGCTTTTAAGCACTCTTTGCGCCAAAGCCCTGTCGTATACGAAATCGAGATATTCTTTCACGCCTTTTTTGAGTGCGTCCGTGTTTACGTCGTCGTACTCGAATTGATTGATGAGTTCAACGTCCTCGGGACTCTTGCATTGCACGACGTAATCGCCTTTGCAAACCGCGTCGGTGAAGGAAACGTCCGTACCTTCCGACGTCATAACGCGCGTGAAGGTCTTGTGGCAGAACACTTCGGTAGAATTGATGTATGCGTGCTCGTTGGTGTCTTGCGAGAACACTGCCGCCGCCATTTTACCCGCGCTTTCGGCAAGCGGTGCGGTTGCAAGTTCGTTGTGCTTGTATATAGTGTCGGACACGACCTTTGCGGGCGGTGCGAAATAAGGATTCATCGCAAATTGCGCGGCGTAGTACGCGCCCTCGATTGCTTCTTTCACCTCGTCGTAGGTCATCGAAGCGATTATGTTCGCGTTGGTGTTGCCGACAAGTTTCTTGCCGTCCTTTTCGCCCTCTCTGTACACCGTGACGGTGCATTTATGCGTGTCTTTGATACGTCTTGTGTCAAGAGTATGCTTGACGAAAAACAGTTCTGCCGATTCCTCTTTGACCTCGTTGATACGCCAACGAGTTATATTAAGTTCGGATAATGCCTTTTTGATGTTGTCTATCATAACGTCACCTCTCAACCAAGTCTAATGCGCGCTTTCATATACGGACCGCCGTCGGATACTTTGACCCATTCCTTGTAACCCTTGCCGCAGAATCCGCTTCCGCAGGTCACGAGGCTCGAACTCATCATACTCACCGATTTGAGAAGGTCGGGAACGTAACCCGTAAGCACGATGGGCGAGAACACTTTGCCCGTGAGTTTTCCGTCTTTAATCTCTCTTGCTCTGGTAACCATACATTGAATACCCCAGTTTTTCGGGTCTTCCATACCGCTCGAAGGCGATTCGAGCAAGAATCCGTATTTGACGGAAGCAATCATATCTTCGGGCGTAACGCCTTCCTTTGCGCCCTCGAAATATGTGTTTGTCATACGCGTGTACACTTTGCGTTCGTAACTTTCACGTCTGCCGTTGCCAGTCGGTTTTACGCCGAGTCTGCTTGCCGACAGCGCGTCGCACATACCGCGTTGCAAAAATCCGTTCGAGATAACGACGGTGTCGCCCGTGAGCGTGCCTTCGTCGTCGAACCAGCAAGTTGCCGTGTCGTCAACCGCGTTTCCGTCGTGCATAGTCACGAGGTCGCTTGCAACTCTTTGGTCGATAAAACTCGACGCAAGCGCTCTGTCTTTGACGAACATATCCATTTCCACGCCGTGTCCGAACGCTTCGTGAACGATCATACCCGTCGTGTCGGGGTCGCAAATGCACTCGTATTCGCCGGGGATCATCGGCTCGCTTTTGAGAAGTTCTACCGCCTCGTTTGCAACTTGCACCGCGTAGCCTTCCATTTTGTCGAGCAGTTCCGCGCCGCCGAGGGTAGAGAAGCCCTTGTATGCGTCCTTAACTTCTTCGCCTCTTGCCGCCATTGCCATAATCGCGCCGTTCGTCCACATAACCGTTTGGTCGAGGTCGCGATGCGCAGAGATAAACACCTTTCTGAACGCTCTGTACGACACCGTAGCGATTGCGTCCAAAACGCCCTCGACGGTCAACGCCTTGTTGCGTATTTGTTCAAGTCTTGCCAAAATCGCTTCGTCGCCCATTTCTTTGGGGTGAATCTCAAACGCGCTCACCTTTTTCAAGGTTGCGGGTTCGTCTTCGGGAATAGGGGTGGGAAGCGGTACGATTCCGTCGGGAATATTCTTCGTTTCAAGCGCAATGCGCTCGCGCATTTCTTTGAGTATTTGCGGTATCTTTTCTTCGGAAAATTCGTTGAAAGAATACTCGGCGCAACCCGTCTTATCAAACACTCTCACCACAAAGCCACAGCCGCCGCCCAAGCCTTGACTGTTTATTCTTTTGCCCGTGCGGCTTATTCGCCAGCCGCGATTTTCGTCCTCGACCGCAAGCACGGAAGCATAGGCGTATTCTTTGAGAAGTTCTTGCACCAAATGCTTGATTGCAGGCTTGATTTTATCGAGTTTTTCAAACATAATCACATCTCCTTCATAGAATCCGACAACGCCGCAAACACGTCGTCCGCCGCGCCGTCTAATATATCTATCAATTTATTGTATATATTATCCGTCCAAGCCGCCGATTTGTCAAGTTATGCGCGGATATGATTCACGTTGCAAAGCAACGGCACGATAAAATCGTGCAATCCTCGCACGACAGGCATAAAAAAACAAGTTGAACGAGGGTTCAACTTGTCTTTTTTCTGGTGGAAGTGCGGGGATTTGAACCCCGGTCCACACGACCGTACTCGGCACTTTCTACACGTTTAGTTGGTGATTAAAATTTTTCTAAGTTCGGTTCACCTACAAACCTTGCCTCGATAATCTCGTATTGACAACAACCCTACCGAGAAATCAGATTGCGTTGTCTGTTTTTCTGACGCCGATTGACGAGGAAACAGAAAACCCCGTGTCGACGTGCCGACTTAAATTATGCAGCAAGAGCGAACTCAACAGTAGAGTTCTTTTGATTGTTTTTTGCGTTTAATTTTAACGTTCCGTTTTAACGTAGCCGAGCCTACGACGTGCTTATCCCGCATCAGACCGAATGTCGAATCCAGAACACCCCCGAAAGCGAACAACCAAAAAATCGCTTTGGTGCATTGATTATAGCACATATTATGCAAAAATCAACTCTGTTTTGCAAAATATATAGAAAAACCGCATTAGATATGCGGTTTTTTGCTTAAAATGCTTTATTTGTTTGTTATTTTTTTTTGTAACGCTTTGCGTGGCGCAGACGGGAATGTCCGTAACTCTTGGCAAGTCCGCCGCCCGACGTTTCGCGATAGCGTACGTTGATGTCCTTTCCCGTTTGATACATCGTTTCGACAACCGCGTCAAAGGATATTTGACGAGAAGTGGTGAGAAAACTCGCAAGCGACACGGCGTTTATCGCACGCATTGCCGCAACCGCGTTTCTTTCGATACACGGGATTTGCACGAGTCCTGCAACGGGGTCGCAAGTCAAGCCGAGATGATGTTCCATCGCAACTTCTGCGGAATACTCGATTTGGTCGAAGTCCATTCCGAAAAGTTCCGCAAGAGCCGCCGCCGCCATAGAACACGCAGTGCCGCATTCCGCTTGACAGCCGCATTCCGCGCCGCTTATCGAGGCGTTCGTTTTGACGATATTGCCGATTATGCCTGCCGTGCAGAGCGCGTTGATAATCATATCGTCCGAGTATTTGTGTACGTCTTGCTCGTATTTGAGGACGGCGGGAAGAATACCGCACGCGCCGCAAGTTGGGGCGGTTGCGATAATCTCGCCCGAAGCGTTCTGCTCGCTGACTGCAAAAGCGTATGCGCAAACGAGGCGATTTTCCTTTGTTTGCGGCGTTTCGTCTATATGGCGTTGCTGATAAAGTATCTTTGCTCTGCGCTCGGTGTTTAGACCGCCGGGAAGCACGCCGCTCGCTTTCAAGCCTTGCTTGATTGCGTTTTTCATAGTTTCCCAAATGGTTTTAAGATAGTCGCGGATTTGCGCGCCCTCGAAGCGTTCGACGTACTGCGGAATGGTTATTTCGTTTTCGTCGCAATAAGCTCTTATTTGTTCGAACGTATGGTGGGGGTAGACTTCGGGCGGGTCTATCGAACTTTCGCCCTCGACCTCGATTGCGCCGCCGCCCACGCTGAACACGCGCCACGAGTCCGTAATCTTGCCGTTAAGGTCAATGGCGAACAAATCCATAGTGTTCGGGTGGGGCAGATGCTCGTTTTCATAGTCGAAAACGACGTCCACGGGTTTCGTAAACGTTTTTTTGAGCACGACGTCCGTGCCGTGTCCTTTTCCCGTCTTTGCCAGCGAGCCGTAGAGGATAACCTTGAACGAATACGCGCTCTTGTTGCGTTCCATAAACAGTTTTGCGGCTTTTTCGGGGCCCATAGTGTGCGAACTCGACGGTCCGCGTCCGATTTTGTACAGTTCTGTCAAACTTTTCATATGCGATTTATCCTTGCGCACACATTATAGCACAAATAAACTTCGGCGCAACGCTTTGAGAGGTATTGAAAACGAGAAAATTCGCTTGAAACGAGTTATATTTTTTTCGATTTTCTTTCGCAACGATTTGCCAAGCGTATAAAAAGTGTGCTAATATATCAAAGTTTTATATAGGAATACACAATATTTGCGTGCGAAAAAGCGTTTCGAAAGGCGCAAAAACGCCATAAAATACGCAAAAAAACACGCATTACGACGCACAATATGCGCCGAAACGTAGGAAAAAGAAGGCTCAATATGGTCAGAAACGATTTGAGAAACATCGCAATCATCGCCCACGTCGACCACGGCAAAACCACGCTCGTGGACGGTATGCTCAAACAATCGGGTACTTTCAGAGAAAATCAACAGGTTGCAACCTGCGTTATGGACTCGGGCGACCTCGAAAGAGAAAGAGGTATCACGATTCTTGCAAAGAATACGTCAATCCACTACAACGGCACGAAAATCAACATCATCGATACACCCGGACACGCCGATTTCTCGGGCGAGGTCGAACGTGTTTTGAAGATGGTCAACGGCGTCGTGCTTTTGGTCGACGCGCAGGAAGGTCCTATGCCTCAAACGCGTTTCGTCGTCGAAAAAGCACTCGCTTTGGGACTTAAAATAATCATCGTCGTCAACAAAATCGACAAACCCGACGCAAGACTTTCCGAAGTCGGCGACGAGGTTCTCGAACTCTTGCTCGACCTCGATGCGAGCGACGAGCAACTTCAAAGCCCGATTTTGTATTGCAGTGGCAAGCAAGCCACCGCAACTCGCGACTACAACGTTCCCGGCAAAGACCTCAAACCGCTTTTCGACACCATTATCGATTATATCCCCGCACCCGAAGGCGACGAGAACGGCGAATTGCAACTTCTCGTGTCCGCAATCGACTACAACGATTACGTCGGCCGTATCGGCATAGGCAGAATCGAAAGAGGCAAGGTGGATATGGCAAAGGAAGTCGTGGTTTGCGACTATCACAGCGGCATTTCCCCGTACAAGAGCAAAATTGTCAACCTTTTCCAAATCGAAGGACTCAAACGCGTTCCCGTCGAAAACGCTATGGTGGGCGACATCGTTTGTTTCAGCGGTATAGAAAACATTACCATCGGCAACACCATTTGCTCGCCTGCAAAAATCGAACCCGTGCCGTTCGTCAAAATCGGCGAACCCACTATCGAAATGAACTTTTGCGTCAACGACAGTCCGTTCGCTGGCAAGGAAGGCAAGTTCGTCACCTCTCGTCACTTGCGCGAAAGATTGTTCAAGGAACTCTTGAAAGACGTTTCGTTGAGAGTGTACCAAACCGAAACCCCCGATACGTTCAAGGTTTGCGGCAGAGGCGAAATGCACCTTTCCATTCTCATCGAAACCATGCGCAGAGAAGGGTATGAGTTCGGCGTAAGCACCCCGAAGGTCATCTTCAAGGATATCGACGGCGTAAAGTGCGAGCCTATGGAACAACTCTTTATCGACGTGCCGTCCGATTGCGTCGGTTCGGTTATGGAACGTATGGGCGTAAGAAAGGGCGAACTCGTCACGATGAATCCGCAAGGCAGCCGTATTCGTATGGAATTCAAAGTGCCTGCTCGCGGTTTGTTCGGCTTCAAAAACGAGTTTTTGACGGACACCAAAGGCGAGGGCGTTATGAACCAACTCTTTGCAGGCTACGCGCCCTACAAAGGACCTATTCCTCGCAGATTCACAGGCTCGCTCGTCGCATACGAAACGGGTGAAGCCGCAACTTACGGACTTTTCAACGCGCAAGACAGAGGCGTTTTGTTCATCGACCCGCAAACCCCCGTCTACGAGGGTATGGTCGTCGGTATGTCGCCCAAGAACGAGGATATTCGAGTCAACGTCTGCAAGCGTAAACACGTCACAAATATGCGTGCCGCAGGTTCTGACGAAGCACTTCGCCTCAACACGCCACGCAAATTCAGCCTCGAAGAAGCCATCGAGTTCCTCAACGACGACGAAATGCTCGAAGTCACCCCCAAGAATATCCGCATAAGGAAGATTATTTTGTCGGGGTCGGAACGTTTGAAACTCGCCTACGGCGGCAAAAATGCCTGATTGAGCGAATAACTGCGTCAAGCACGGCTTGCCTCAAAATCGTGTACGCTTATGTACACTGGGTTTTGATTCAAGCCGTGCCTTTCTTGTTCTTCATCTCAATCAGACGTTTTTGCAGATATAAAAATATTCGCGTTATCCATCGATTTGGCACGGTTTTATGAGAGTAAAAATGTGCGAGTTTCAAACCTCATCTCAATCAGACGTTTTTGCAAATATAATAAAATCTC
>URTQ01000016.1 GCA_900550855.1 uncultured Eubacteriales bacterium | reverse complement strand
GAAAGCAATATGTTTGTTTGCAAGATATGCGGAAATGAAGTAAAACCGGGACAAGCCTTTTGTTCGACTTGCGGTGCGGACGTCGTTGAAAATTATCAGACGATCTGCCCCGTTTGCCACGCCAAAAACAGCGCAGGCAGCAGATACTGCGCAAAGTGCGGCGGCATTTTGCAGGTTATGCGCAAGCCTGTTTGCGCCGTTTGCGGAACGAAAAATCTTCCCGGCGCAAAGTTTTGCGTGTCCTGCGGCGCGCCGATAGTCGTCGAAAGCGAAACGCACAGCGACGAGGATATGCTCGACGCTCGCAAGGCTAAACTTCGTCTTGACAATATGGAACGCGACCGTATGGCGGCAATCGACAAAGAGATTGCCGAAAAGCGCGCAAAAGCCGACGACGAAAGAGAAAAGGCACTTCAACAAGTCGAAGAGTACCGTCAAAAGAGCGAGGAAGAATACCGCGTGAAAGCGGAAAATCTCGAAAAATATCGTCAAAAACTCAACGAACTCGGCTCTGAGGACGTCGAACTTTTGAAGAAGATGTCCGCCGCGCTCAAAACCTATTCAAAATACTACGCCGACCCGTACACTCAAATCGACGAGGACGACATCGACGGCGATACATACGTTTGCCCCGCTTGCGGCACTATAAATCCGCTCACAGCAACCGCTTGCACGCATTGCGGCAGAAACAAGGCGCGCGCTTTGCTTCTTCTTGCCAAAAACAAGATTAAACAAAGTCCGCCCGTAAAGCGCAAACAGCAGATTATTCCTGCGCCGACAGCGGATCTCGAAACGAAGAAAGCACCCACGCTCGACGAGTTTATCGACGAACTCAACGCGCCCGTGCAAGAAGAAAAACCCGTGGCGGAAAAAGAACCCGAAAAAGAGCAACAAGCAGACTTTTCAGGACCGAGCAGAATGCCTTATCAAAACGGATACGCGCCTTATCCCTATCCGCCGTACCCGTATCCCGCTCAACCCGTTGCGGCTGGTATGCCTCAATATCCCTCGTTCTTTATGGGCGAGGACGGCAAGCCTTATCAAATGCCGCCCATAGTTCAACCCGTTGCGTTCGTGCCGTACGTCACGCAAGAGCAACCGCTTATGCAGTACGTTCCGCAAGAGCCAAAGCCGCAAAAGGCTCAACCCCTCAAAGCGCAACCCGTTCAAAACAAGAAAAATTGACAAATCGAATAGGATATGGCAGAGAAGATCAACAAAAACAAGAATCGAAGCGTTGACGACGCGGGCATAAGACTCGCGCCTTCGCCCATTGACAACGCCGCCTATCACGTTATGCCCACCGTTATGCAGCAGTACGTTATAGAGCCGACCATCGTCACGAAGGAAACGCCAGATTCGGATTCCGCTCGCATCGTATCCACCGCGGACGACTTCCAACCCAAGCGCGAGGAAGTCAACAAGAAGTGGAAAAGAGGCAAGAGGGCGAAAAATATGGCGAGCGGCGTGATTGCCCTCGTCGCTTCGGCGTTGGTTCTTTTGCCATACATACTCGGCGTTATAGGCGCGGAAGTGGACGCGCCCTTCGTGCTCGTTCCCGACAAATTCAACGTCGTTCGCAACCTCATTTCCGCATTCGAGCAGACGGCGGCACTTGGTTGGCAAGGCGAAGAAGTCGGCGCGATATGGATAGGCACGATACCGTCGCTTATTCTCACAATCGGCATTTTATGCGTGCTAATCAACGTGATAAAATCCTGTTTTGCGATATTCGGCGCGGTTAAACCGATAAAGTTCGTAAGGGGCGCGGTCATCTACGCGCTGTGTTTGATTGCGATTCTCGTTGCAAGCCTCGTCGGCGCAAGCGCAATCGGAATCGAACGCATAGATTTTGTCGAAGATTTCATTTTTGGTTATGCGCAAAGCGAATTGTTTACGCTCGTCGTTTCGGGCGCGGCGTATTTCGTTTTGTGTCTTGTCAGTGCGATTATCAATCGCGACAAGTGCGGTTATCTCAAATAATCGCGAGGAGGAAGTATGTCTAAAAAAGACAAAAAGCAAGAAATCGTTATGACCCCCGATAACGAGATAAAGGTCGAAGACGAGCCTATGTTCGAGGCGGAAGCCTACACTGCGCCGCAACCCGAAGCAGGCTCGGACGTTACCGTTATGAAAACCGTCGGAACGGGCGGCCCTGTGCCTATCGTCGCGCCGAAACATAACACCATTCAACTTCAACCCATCGTCGTTCCGCTCGCAGTCGTGCCGTATATGACGCAGGACAGCAACGTTTTGAGAACGGACGGCAGAGGTCAAAACGGATATGCGCAAGCCACCGTCGAAAACGACGAAGCAACCGATTTCGAAACCATTGCCGCGCGCAAGGTCAGAAAGAGAGGAAAGATTCAACCGAGAATCTTTGCGCTCGTCACGTTTATTTTGTCCGCGCTCGTCGTGCTTCCGTTCATCTTGTCGTATTTTGTGCAAAACGTCGGCTCGGTGTCTATCGAAAAGTTCAACATCATAGGCACGATTAAAAACTGGGTTGCCAACGGATTCGAACTTCATCCGCTCAGCAACTTGGCGTACATAGGCGTTGCGGCGGTAAGCGCGGTTATGACGATTGCCTCGCTCGTTTCTATAATCGGCGGCAAATATCCTCGCGCGCTCAACTTTATTTTTGCGCTCATAGCGTCGGGCGCAATGCTCGCAGTGCTTATCAAATGGCTTATCGACAAATCTTTCGACGCAAGTCAAAACGTTGGCTTCCTCATCATTTTGGTGCTTACGCTCGTCAATCTCGTGCTGTCGATTGTATTTGCCATTCTTCTAAACAAACTCGACGACAAGGTCGAAAACGCCGAAAATCTTTCGAGAGAAATTTAAGTCGAGAGATTTTATTCAAGGCGCAAATTTAACAACGAAACAAACGAAAATAGGGGAACGAATTGCTTTTGCGATTCGTTTTTCCCTCAAAAAAGGGTATACAAATGTCGCTAAAACTCGTATCGCTTGCAAGCGGAAGCAAGGGAAACGCCACGCTCATACTGTCAAATTCAACGGCAATCTTGGTTGACGCGGGCGTTTCGTTTACGAGGATTTCGAGCGCGCTTTCCGAGTTCGGCTTGAAGCCGAGCGACGTTGACGGCGTGGTGATAACTCACGAGCATAGCGACCACATAGCAGGGCTTTGCAAATTGTCGCCGTACACGAGAGTGTACGCGCATCCGCTCACCGCTCGCGCGATATGTCAGAAAGCGGACGTCAAGAACGTGACGGACGTTGCAGACTACGAGGGCGGATTCAAAATCGGCGATATAGCGGTCGAGCCTTTCCGTATTCCGCACGACGCGGCGTATCCGCTTGCGTACACTTTCGATTGCGAGGGCGCAAGGTGCAGCGTGGCAACCGACATCGGCGTGCCCACGAAAGGCGTTATCCGCAACGTAAAAGACAGCGAAGTCGTGCTTCTTGAAGCAAATCACGACGTCGAAATGCTCAAAAACGGCAAATATCCGCCTATGCTCAAAGCGAGAATATTGTCTAATTCCGGACACCTCTCGAACGACGCAACTGCAAGAATAACGTCCATTTTGTGCGACGATTCGCGCATAAAACAACTCGTTTTGGGGCATATAAGCGAGAATAACAACACCGAACAAAAGGCGTTCGAAACGGTGGAACGCGCTATCAAGGAAAAGCAAAGCGACATCGAATTGTACGTCGCTCATCAATCGAGAAGAAGCGAGGTTTTTGAAATTCTATGAGAAAAACCATAGGCGCAAGCGAAAGTTCGTCAATCTATCTTATGGGCATATGCGTCGGCAGTTTGCTGTCGCTGTTTTTGTCGCTCGCTCTCAGAAATTCTTCCGCATCCCTCGACGGTATGAGCGTTTACAGTTGGTGCGGCTATGCGATTATGCAAATAGGCTTTATCGCAACCGTATTCGTGTATGCGCGCGTGCGCAAAATCGATATCGTAAGCGTCGCAAAACTCAAAGGCGAACTCAACGCTTTGCAAATCGTCATATTGCCGTTTATCGCCGTTGCGACCATACTCGTGTTTTTGCCTCTTGCAAACGCGTGGTCGGCGTTCTTGGGCGTTATCGGCTATCACGGACCGGGCGTAACTATGCCCGAATTTTCAAACGTAGGCTACTATTTTCTCGCGCTTTTCGTGCTTGCGATTATGCCTGCAATCGGCGAGGAAATCTTTATGCGCGGCACGGTTTTCTCGGGTCTTGCAACGAGAGATATTTGGTTTGGCGTGCTGATGTCGGGGCTGTTTTTCTCACTTATGCACGCAAATCCCGTTCAAACCGTACATCAGTTCGGCTTGGGGACGGTGCTGGCAATCGTCGTCGCGCTTTCGGGTTCGGTGTGGGCAGGCGTGATAATCCACTTTTTCAACAATTTCATATCCCTCACGCTGACGGCGTATCTGCCGCAGGTTGACGAACTGTACGTCAAACTCGGCTATTTCAACTGGCTCACGGGCGCGGCAAGCGTCATAGTCGGATTATTTTTGCTTGCGTTCTTGCTCTATCTTTTCTACCGCGCGGGCGCAAAGCGTAAAAAGGGACTCGTGAGCAACGTATATCGAGAGGACGGCTTCACAATCGTCGCAACGTCGAGCGTAACCGAACAAAAAGATAACGTGTTCAAAGGCTTGGCGCGCTTCTTGAAATCCTTGTTTACGAAGCAAGGGCGGAAGAAAATCCGCTACGAAATCGAGGAAAGCAACGGCGTCGAGTATATAGGCAAAAACCAGAATTTGACGGGCGTATGGATTGCGCTTGCGCTCGTATGCGCATACTGGCTGTACGGCTTTATCGTGGGGCTGATATGACGAAGCGGACGAGCGTAGGGTGGATATATTTTGTCGTCGTGCTTTGCACGCTTCTTTTGCGTATAGCGTCGGCGCTCGATATCTATTCCGCATTGAACATAAAGGATTCGGACGCGTTTTTCTCGTGCGTAGTGCAGATTGCGATTTTTGCGTTTATAAGCGTGTTTTTGTACTCTCTCACCGCAATGCGTAGGGGCGAAAAGGCAAAAGAGATCGTTTCGGACTTCGGTTTCAAAAAAATATCCGCAAAAAACTGGTTGTTGATAATCCCTATGTGCGTGTGCACTATCGTCGTTTCGAGCGGCATATCTTTCGTGTGGCAGATGGTGCTGAGAATGATAGGTTACACCCACATTCCGTCAAGCACCGACTACGACAGCGTAGGCACGCTGTTCAAGGAACTGTTTTTGGTTGCCGTGCTTCCCGGATTTTGCGAGGAAATCGCGCACAGAGGTCTTATAAGGGCAGGCTACAAAGAGTGCAAATGGAAGTTCGTGCTCGTGTCCGCCGTGCTTTTTTCGCTTATGCACCAAAACATCGTGCAGACGGGCTATACGTTCTTTTTCGGCGCAACCGTCGCGCTTATTGCGTATTACACCGATTCCATATGGGGCGGAATCCTCATTCACTTTGCCAACAATGCGTACAGCGTGTTTTCGGAATACGTTTCCCAAAACGGCGGCGTATTCGACTTTATCAACAAAATCTCTAACTGGTTTTACGGCTCGAATTTAGGCTTTGCGGTGGCGGCGGCTCTCGTGGTCGTGTGCGCGTGCCTGCTTGCGCTTTTCTTCTTCGTTATGCGCAAAGACGCCGTAAAACACGAGCGTATATCCGACGTTCCTTTCGAAAACGCAACCGACGTTTTGCCGCTTTACAAGGATATTCCGTTTATGCTCACGGTGGCGGTGGGAATCTGCGCCACGGCGTTCAGTTTTGCGTGGGGTATGATGAGATGAAAATCAATATTATCGCAATCGGCAAAATCAAAGAAAAGTATTTCACCGACGCAATCGCCGAGTATCTCAAACGCGCCTCACGCTTTGCCGAAGTAAAGGTCGTCGAACTTCCCGACGCGCCGCAAGGCAAAACGCCCGCCGAACAACAGCGTATCGAAAGCGAGCAGTTGCTCTCAAAAGCAAAAGGATATATCGTCGCAATGGACTTTCGCGGCAAAGAGTTTTCAAGCGAGCAACTCGCCGACCTCATAAAAACCAAATGCAACGACGGCGAAAGCGAGTTTTCCTTCCTCATCGGCGGCAGTCACGGACACACCGACGACCTTCGCTCGCGCGCCAATCTCGTCCTATCCTTCGGCAAACCTACTTTCCCTCATCAGTTGTTTCGCGTGATGCTATGTGAACAAATATACAGAGCCTTGTCTATAAACGCAAACTTACCGTACCATAAATAACGCAATCGACGGTTTATCTATTCAAAACAACACGATAAAGGTGACATATGGGTTACAACGAGCAATTTATGAATATGGCAATCGAACTCGCAAAAGAGTGTAGTGCTTTTGACGAAGTGCCCGTCGGGTGCGTCGTCGTCAAGGACGGAAATGTCATAGGCGCAAGCGGAAATCGCAAGGAAAGAGAAAACAACGCCATATGTCACGCCGAGATTCTCGCGCTTTCGCAAGCAACCAAAGAGGTTAACAACTGGTGGCTCGAAGATTGCGACGTTTACGTCACGCTCGAACCGTGCGTTATGTGCGCAGGGGCGATGATTCACTCTCGCATCCGCGCGCTGTACTTCGGCGCATACGACGAAAAGACGGGCGCTTGCGGCTCGAAACTCAACCTTTTCGAGCAAGGACTTTTCAATCATGCCGTCATCGTAAGCGGCGGACACGAACGGCAAATTTGCTCGCAACTCTTGTCCGACTTCTTTAAGCAAAAAAGAAAGAGCAAATAAGCATAACTTTACAAAGGAATATTGAATATGAAAGACCATTTCAGAGCGTTCAGCGCGGTGTTTCCGATCATTTTGAAACGCACGGACGGCAAGATGTATATTTTGCTTCACAAAAGGGCAAACACGGGCTATATGGACGGCAAGTGGGATACGGCAGGCAGCGGACACGTCGACAAATGCGAAACGGCAACGCACGCGCTTGCAAGGGAATGTTTCGAAGAACTCGGCATAACCGTAGACCCTCAAAAACTGCGCTTTGCTCACCTTTCGCATAACGTTGAAGATAACGGCGACGAAACATATTACAACGTTTATTTCTTCGTCGACGAGTTTGAGGGGATTCCGCAAATTAAAGAGCCGAACAAATGCGACGGTTTAGAATGGTTTGACGTGACGAGCCTTCCCGAAAATATGATTGAAAAACGCAAAAACGACGTTCTTCAAGGTTTGCAGTCGATATATTACTCGGAACTTATCGAAGAATAAGCGTCTTAAATCAACGAAAAAATTAATCTTCTTCGTTCGGATGTAATCCCGCAAGTTTATCGCCGAGCAGTTGACCTAGCGTTGCCGAGGCGTGCGGTTGGTTATGGGTTATAAAATTTGAGGATTGAGTTTTTATATGGAAATTCTTGTTTTCAAGTTTTGCATTTGGACATTGCTCGATTAGACCTTGAACCGAATTTTGTGCTTTTTCGAGTAGCGATTGTAGTATAAGCATAGTGTTATGTGCATCGATTTCGGCATCGTGTTCTGGTGTTGCGCCGACGGTATTAAGTGCTATTAGCATATTCGAAACACTGACATCGTGATCAATGTTTTTTATTTTTTTGTAAAACTCTTTTATTTCGTAACCAGTAAAATTAATGCTTGACAAATTATATCTTTCACATTCCTTATTAAGCGCATTGACATCGCCTTGCAATGTGTGTCCGAAAACATAATCTGCGGACAATATTAGGTTCGATATTTTTTGATAGTAATAATTGAATGTCGGATTGGATTCATATTCTTCGATCTTCTTATGCAAAAGATTTTTCACAACATATTTGTCCCATTCATCTTTATTGATATTAGGATTGATTATAAGATTGTCTTCTTCTTTAATTTTGAAATTTTCGTCAATCATAGTATATCCAAATTCACATATTCGTAATGAGTTGTTCTTCGATGTTGCTTCTTCTAAATCAAAAAATAAGTATTGCATATGTGTTTATTAATCCTTTGTCGAATCGCTGATAAACACATTATAACGTGAAATGAAAAAATTGCAATCTCTATAAGAGTGGTATCTGTGCGCAACTATTTGTTCGAGCAGGCGTTTGCGGTCAGTTAGAGAGCGGGGGTGCAGGATATTGTTCAAAAGAGCATTTCGCCATAATCGTCAATCCTCGCCGTCTTGCGATATGCAGGGCGGCGGTTTTGTTCGTGCGAGAGCAAGCAGTCCGCGCACAAGATAGATTACAGCGTTTCGACAATGCTCGTGTCGATGTCGACGGCGTCTTTTATCGAGTCGGCAGGCACGCCGAACACGATTCCCAACACGGTCGATATAAGCGATATGATCGATGCAACAATGACAAATACAATCTTTTTGGTTTTGTTATCCATAGGTTCTCTCCGGTTAAGTTTATTTGCCGCCGCGAAGATTTGCCTGCTCGAACACGCACAATATACAACTCGCTTTGCCCGATTTGCAAAATATTATGTCGTATGCCGTAAAAGTTTTTTCGCAAAACGAATATAGTATGGTATGGACAAATATAATATTGTTTTTATAAAAACCGAATGGGGCGAAAAGGAACTGCTCGGCAGGCGCGCGGAAGACTACGTTATTCGCGAGTTTTACGACTTTGCGGCAAAGAAGTGCCGAATTGCAAAGCAATCCGCGTACAAGGAAGAAAACGCGATTCTGGACGGGTACGTCAACGTGGTGCTGACTCTCGATATGCCGCTCGTAAAGAAAGAGGACGTTGAGTCGCTCGTTTACGAGATGAGGCGCAAAAACATTTCGACGATACGGCTCGGCTCGAAAAATTCCGCGTCCAAAATTTGCATAGGCAAGGGGATTGACGAGGGCGTTTTCAGCGCACGCGCCGCTTTTTTGAAGATTGGTGATGCAAAATCCTATAATATAGTGTATAATCTTCTAAAAGATAGAATTTTGGACGGGCTTTTGGGCAACGGCGTGTATATCGTGGACAAAACCACAACTTTTATCGACGACACCGTGAACGTCGAAAAGGGCGTGACGATAAAGCCGTACTGCACGATAGAGGGCGAGAGCGCGATACTCGGCGGAAGCACGATTTTTGCCTCGCACATACACGACAGCGTAATCGACGGCGCGGACGTTTCGTATTCGCACGTCGTGTGCTCTCAGGTGCATAAATGCGCGACGGTCGGTCCGTACGCAAGGCTCAGGCACGCGGTTATAGACGAAGGCTGTCGTGTGGGCGATTTCGTCGAGGTCAAGGCTTCGAGGCTTCGCGACGGTGTAAAGTGCGCGCATTTGAGTTACGTTGGTGACGCGGACGTGGGCGAGCGTACGAACGTCGGTTGCGGCACGGTGTTTTGCAATTACGACGGTCACGAAAAGCACAAAACCACCGTCGGCGCGGAATGTTTTTTGGGTGCGAACACCAACCTCATTGCGCCCGTGGTCGTTGGCGACCACGCGTTTATCGCCGCAGGCACGACGGTTACGCGCGACGTTGCGGACGGCTCGTTTACAATCGGCAGAGTGCGCCAAGACACCAAACCCAAAACGGATTGAATCCGCTTCGAGAATAAATCGAATTAGAATTGCAAACCGCAAAACAATAGAAAAATCACGCGAGAGGAAGATATGATACTCATCGTAGGACTGGGCAATCCCGGTATGAAATACAAAAACACGTATCACAACGTCGGGTTTATGGCGGTGGACGCTTTGGCAAAAAAATGCAAGGTCAAAATCGCAAAATCCGAGTGCGACGCGCTCACTTGCAAGGCAAGGCTCGGTGGCGTCGATTTTGTGATTGCAAAGCCGCAAACGTATATGAATCTGTCGGGCGAGTCCGTAAAAAAACTCGTGCGAGCGTACGATGTCGACGAAAAGAGCGAACTCGTGGTGTGCTACGACGATATAGATTTGCCGATAGGAAAACTTCGTATCCGCGAGGAAGGCAGCGCAGGCACGCACAACGGAATGCGCAACATCGTCAAGGAACTCAACACACAGGATTTTTTGAGAGTGCGCATAGGCACGAAAACCGAGGAACTTGCAAAACACGAGGTTGAACTTATCGATTTCGTACTGTCAAAGGTCGATTTTGACAGCAAACAGATTTTGCAAGAGTCGATAGAGCGCGCCGTGGACGCACTCGAACGCATAGTTGCGGGCGAGGATATTCAACGTATTCAAGAGAAGATAAACAGCAACAAACGCTGAAAAATTTATGACACCGTCGATTTTTCAACTTCAAAATATGGGCGAAAAACTTGCGTCATTGCAAGGAATAGGCGCAAAAAAACTTGCCGACGACAAACTGTCGGCAGTTTGCGTATTGCGCGTGTGCGAGGGTGCGAAAATCCATATAATGTCGCAACTTCCGGCAAAAAAACTCATCGTCGCTTCCGACGCTTTGGGCGCGAAAAGCCTCGTGCGCAAAATCGCGAGTTGGGGCGTAAAAGTGGATTATTTGCCCTATCGCGACGACGTGCTGATTGCAAGAAAGAGTTTTTCAGAGCAAGGTATGCGCGAGCGTATTTGCACGCTCAAAGACGTTGCGCTTGGCGAAGCGGACACCGTCGTTACGTCGGCGGACAGCCTTTTGCAACTTTTCCCCAAGCGCGAACTCGTCAAAAAATACACCGTATGCGTAAAAAAAGAGGACGTGATTTCGCCTCAGTCGCTCGCCGACAAACTTGCGCTTGCCGGCTACAAACGTCAGGCTATGGTTGCCGACGCAGGCGATTTTTCGGTGAGAGGCGACATCGTTGACGTGTGCGACGTGTCGGGCGTTGCGTACAGAATCAATTTCTTCGACGAACTCGTCGAAAACATCAAAGTTATCGACGTAGAAAGTATGCTTGCCTCGAACGAGGTGGAAAGAGTGGCGTTTGCGCCAACGAGCGATATTTTACTTGACGAAAAGGGCTACGATCACGCACGCGAAAGACTGTCGCTTTATCCCGAAAACAAAAACGCGCAACAGGCAAAGGAACTTTTGAGCGTTGGCGCGTGCGATTCGTCTGCCGTATGGGCGTTGCCGTTCTTGAAAGACTGCACGTCAAACATATTCGACTTTTTCGACGACGACAGACCCACGCTCGTGATTTTTGACGAGCCGAGAGTGGTAAGCGACAAGTTGCAAATTCTCGAAAAGGAATTTTCGGGACGTATAAAAACGCTTTGCGAGGGCGGCGAGATTCTCGACGAACACAAGGACGCGTGCATATCCTTGCACGAAGTCAAACGCCAACTCATATTCGTGCGCAAGATGGGATTTGCCTCGCTTTCTCTCGACAATCGTCTTTTTGAGCCTAAATATATTATCGAGCCGAAAACCCGACCCGTCACGAAATACTATCTCGACCCCAACACCATAGTACAGGACCTCAAAAACTTTGCGCTCAACGGTACGAAAGTCGTTATGGCGTGCGGCGGCAGAGAGCAGGCAAAGAATATAATCGAAAGTTTGCGTGAATACGAGATCCTCGCAACGTACAGCGAGGACGGCAACGGCGAGGGAAGCATACTCGCAACGCCTCTTCAAGTTGAAACGGGATTTATTTATCCTGCCGTCAAAGCGTGCCTTATCGGCACGGGCGAGTGCATAGGCAAGCATCGTTCCGCAGAGATTTCCGTCAAAACCGCCGAGCAGGCACTCTCGCCCAAACCGGGGGATTACGTCGTACACAAGATTCACGGCGTAGGCGTTTGCGAAGGCACGACCATACTCAAAACCGGCGAGTTCGAAAAGGAATACATCGTTCTCAAATATCGCGACGGCGACACGCTTTACGTTGCCACCGACCAAATGAACAACTTGCAAAAGTTCGTCGGTGAGGAACATCCCAAACTCAACAAACTCGGCGGAAAAGAGTTTGAAAGAGAAAAGGAAAAAGTGCGCAAATCCGTGCGCAAACTTGCAATAAACCTCGTCGAACTTTACGCAAAGCGCGAAAAGCAACGCGGCTTCAAATACAGTCCCGACACCGTGTGGCAAAAGGAATTCGAGGACAATTTCGAGTACGAGGAAACCGCCGACCAACTCAAAGCGATTGCCGATATCAAAAACGATATGGAAAGCGGTCGCATTATGGACAGGCTGCTCGTGGGCGACGTGGGCTTCGGCAAAACGGAAGTGGCGTTCAGGGCGATGTTCAAAACCGTGCTCGACTCCAAACAAGCGGTGCTTCTTGCGCCGACGACCATACTTGCGCGCCAGCACTACGAAAACCTTATAAAGAGGCTCGAACCGTTCGGCATAAAGTGCGGACTTCTGACAAGGCTTCAATCGTCCAAAGAGAACGAGCAGTTGCTCAAAGAACTCAAAGACGGTACGACGCATATGGTTATCGCAACGCACAAGGTGCTTGCAAAAGACGTGGAATTTCACGATTTGGGATTGCTCGTGCTTGACGAAGAGCAGCGATTCGGCGTGGAACACAAGGAAAAACTCAAAGAAAAATATCCGCTCGTCAACGTGCTTACGCTGTCGGCAACGCCCATACCGCGCACGCTCAATATGTCGCTTACTGGCGTTAGGGATATATCTATGTTGGAAACCGCGCCGAGAGGCAGACTGCCCATTCAAACGTACGTCGTGGGTTACAGCGACGCACTGTGCCAAGACGCAATCACGCGCGAGCTTGCAAGAGGCGGACAAACGCTCGTGCTTCTCAACGATATAGAGGCACTCGAACCGTTTGCGAGCAGACTTCGCACGCTGTGCGAGGGCGCAAAGGTTATCACGGCGCACGGACAGATGCCGCCCGGTCAACTCGAACAGAGAATAAGCGCGTTTTACGACAAGGAATTTGACGTTCTCGTGTCCACCACGATTATAGAAAACGGCATAGACTTGCCCGACGCAAACACGCTTATCGTCATAGACAGCGGAAGATTCGGATTGTCGCAACTGTATCAACTTCGCGGCAGAGTTGGGCGCAGAGGCGTGCTTGCTCACGCATATTTCACCGTTCCCGAAAACGGAACTATCACCGAAAATGCGCAAAAACGCCTCGATTCGCTTCTCGAAAACACGGAAATCGGCAGCGGATTCCGAGTTGCGCTCGCAGACTTGTCCATTCGCGGCGCAGGCAACATTTTGGGTGCGGAACAGAGCGGACATATCGAAAAAGTGGGCTACGAAATGTACCTCGAACTTTTGGACGAAGCGGTGCAAGAGATAAAGACGGGCGTTGTGAAGAAACCCGAACGCGACGTGGAAATGAAAGTGGACGCGGCGGCGTTTATCAGCGAAAGTTACATTTCGGGTCGCGACAAGTTGAGAGTGTACAAGCAAATATCCAAAGTCGCTTCGAAGAGCGCGAGAGATTCGCTAATCAAAGAACTCGGCGAGGTTTACGGCGAAGTGGATTTGCCGCTTGAAAACCTCATAAACATCGCGCTTTTGAAGAATCTCGCATCGAATTACGACGTGTCGAGAATCGTGATAAACCGCAACGGCGCGGGGGTAAATTTTTACGATTCCGACGTTTTCAAAAACGAAAGTCTTATGAACGCCGTGTCCAAAAACAGCGGAAGCGTGGTGCTTACGACCACCATACCGCCGTCAATGATATTCGAGGTGAACAAACTCACGGCAGAGCAGAAACTTGCAAAACTCATAGATTTCTTCGACGGTATAGAATAAGCCGAAACGCCGATTGCGCGTTGCTTAAAAGCAATTCGCCGACAACGAAGAATAAACCGTATTGGAAAATAAAATTGAAAAACAAACGAAAAGCGCACTTTATGTGCGCTTTTTGAATAAATAAAACGATGATTTTGCGATTTAGAACTTGTATTCTTCTCTCTTATGCACGTCGCGCATACCCTCTATGGTGTCGCAAATGTCTTTGAACGAACACGTTGCGCAATCCATTTTCAAGTTTTTTAAGATGTGGTCGAGAGTGACGGTTATGCCTTCGTTGAGTTTTGCCGTTTGCTCGAAAGTTTTGAAATCGAAGGTCGGGTCGGTGATAAAAATCTGCTTGACGGCTTTTACGTTTTTGTCCTGCTTGTATGCGTTTAAGAGTATCGCGCCGACGTCGGAAAAGGATATGCCTTTTGCCTTTGCGGCTTTTGAAACTCTGCCGCCTTCGCGCAAGAGGTTGGTGTTGACTCTTATCATATATCCGTCGGGATTGACCTTGTAGCGTTTGTATTCCACGTCGCGCAGAATGCGATAGACTTTTTGTTCTTTGTCGAAGTTCTGCTCGGTGTTTTCGTCAAGCAGAATTATTGCGATTCTTGCAAAAGGCACGTCGCCAGACAAGTCCTTTATGTCCTTGCCGCGAAGAAGAATCTCGTCTTTTTGCACGAGTTTTTCGTCGGTGGTGTAGGCGATGAGATAACTTGAATTTTGCCCCGTCGCGCCCAGTTCCACCGCGCCGTCGTCGGGAAAGAGAAAAACTTTCTCGTCGAGGTTTTTCCAACTCGAAGAAACGGGAAGCGATTCGAGTTCGCTTCCCGCAAGTTCAAGCGATTTTGAAATTGTGGAATCGTAAAGTTTCATTATTATTCAAGATGACGATTTCTCTTGCGCTTGTCGTAGAACTTTTGAAGGAACTTTTGAACGTGCGCCAAGAGTTTGGAATCGAGGTTGAAGAAGTACATAACGAACAAGAGCAGGAAGAGCAGAAGTATTGCGCCAGCAACGCTTCCGATGACGATACCTGCGATTGCTCCGCCGCTCAATGCGGACAATGTGGTTGTAATCATATTATGCCCCCTTTATGCTTGTGCCAAGCCTTTTTGTCTTGCGTACTCTGCCGCGCCGAGCGCGCCCATAAGTTGCGGGTCGACGGGAAGGTCGATTACCTTGATTTTAAGCACTTGCTCGATTGCTTGTTTAAGTCCGTCGTTCTTTGCGCAGCCGCCCGAAAGCGTTATGCTGTCCGTTGCGCCCG
>URTQ01000015.1 GCA_900550855.1 uncultured Eubacteriales bacterium | reverse complement strand
CCTCACCATATTAAAAGGCGTGGGCTTCACCATTTTGGTTGCTATCGTCGGCACGGTTGCAGGCTTATTTATAGGTCTTTTGATTGGTATGTATCGCACTCTCGACGCGCCTAAAAACAAAGTGCTTGCCGTGCTCAAAAAAATCGGCGACGTGATTTTGTCGGCGTACATCGAAGTGTTCCGCGGCACGCCTATGATGGTACAGGCAATGGTTATATTCTGGGGCTTTGCACTAATCAACAACGGTGCAACTCTTGACGTTACCGTTTCGGGACTTATAATCGTTTCCATAAACACGGGCGCGTATATGGCGGAAATCGTCAGAGGCGGCATTATATCAATCGATAAAGGACAATTCGAAGGCGCACAGGCAATCGGTATGACGCATTCGCAAACGATGTGGAACGTCGTTTTGCCGCAAGTGCTTCGCAACATTATGCCGAGCGTTGCAAACGAATTTGTCATCAACGTCAAGGATACGTCGGTGCTGAACGTGATTGGATTCACAGAATTATATTTTTACGCAACAAAAATACAATCTGCAACTTATGCGATATTTGAAACATATCTCGTGGTTGCGGCGATATACTTCATACTCACCTTCACCATAACCAGAATCTTGCGCCTCGTCGAAAAGAAAATGGACGGCAAAAAGGATTATCAGATTATGGGTTCGCAAAATATGGACGCAGAATCTATGTTGCGCGAGAAAAAAGCATTAGGGGGCAACGAACAATGAGCGAAAATATAAAAGATACACGAATTGAAACGCACACCGAACAAAACGACATCGTAGCAAGCGACGTGCAAAACACCTCGTTAGATGTTGAAAATCTCGACGATAACGCAAGCGAAAACACCACCGACACCGCAACCGAGAATACAAGCGAAAGCGCTGCCGCACCGGTCATCGAAGTGCGACATCTCGGCAAGACATTCGGCACGCACGAAGTGCTAAAAGACATCGACTTTGACGTTGACAAAGGCGACGTGACTTGCATAATCGGCTCGTCGGGAAGCGGAAAGTCCACCCTGCTTCGTTGCATAAACCTCTTTGAAACGCCGACTGCGGGCGAAATCTATTTTCACGGCGAGGACGTGACGAAAACCAAAAGCGCGCCCAAATACCGCGAAAAAGTGACGATGGTGTTTCAATCCTTCAATCTTTTCAACAATATGAGCGTGCTTGCAAACTGCACGATAGGTCCGCGCAAAGTGCTGAAAATGAAAAAAGCGGAAGCCAACGACGTCGCGATGAAATATCTCGAACTCGTCGGAATGAGCGCGTACGTCAACGCAAAGCCCCGTCAACTGTCGGGCGGTCAAAAACAACGCGTGGCAATCGCGCGTGCGCTTGCTATGTCGCCCGAAGTCATACTCTTTGACGAACCGACTTCCGCCCTCGACCCAGAAATGGTGGGCGAAGTGCTTGAAGTTATGAAAGAACTTGCAAAGTCGGGACTTACTATGATTGTGGTTACTCACGAAATGGCGTTTGCGCGCGACGTTGCAAACAAAGTCGTGTTTATGGACGGCGGCGTTATCGTGGAAGAAGGCAAGCCCGAACAAATCTTCACCGCGCCGAAAGAAGAACGCACGAGAGCCTTCCTCTCTCGTATGCTTGCCGAAAAACAAAGCGGTTGAGCCGACAGCATAATCGCCAAAAAAGAAAAATCGGATATCTAAACGCATAAAAGGAATGTGGAAGCATTCCTTTTTGTTTGCAAAAAATCGACTTTCCAGAGAAAAAAGCAACATTCGTTTACACGAATCTTAAATAAAAAATACATTAACAGATATTTTAATATTATCAATAAAAAACAAAAACTTGCGAACTCGGACAATGTGTGCTACATTTTTGTTGAAGCGAATCGCTTTGAGGAAATATGAACAAAAAGACATTTTTGAAAACTATAATCCTTATTTTGACGTTATGCGTGGCGTGCTGCGCGCTTTTTGCGTGCAACGAAAAACCCGACGATACGCCCGAACCTACCCCGACGCCGACGCCCGAACCCGAACCGCCGAAGTTTTACGAGGCAAAAGAGGGCTACGAATACGGCGAGGACGTCGAAATAACCTATCACTCGCAAGTGACGAACGACTTAAAACACGCCTACGTCACCCTGCCCGCAAACTACGACGAAAGCAAAAAATACCCCGTGCTTTATCTTTTGCACGGTATGGCTTGCACCCACAAGAGTTGGCTTGAAATGTGCAACGCAAAATACGTCGTGCAGAATCTCGTCATCGAAGAAAACGTGAAAGAAATGATAATCGTGTCAGTCAACAGCATAGTGACGGAAGGCGAAATCCCGCCGTCCACTTTCAGCGAGGACTACTGCACCGCTTTCGACAAGACGGGCGAGGACATCATTACGTCGCTTATGCCCTACGTCAACGAGCATTATTCCACCCTCACCGACAGAAAAAACACCGCCATTGCGGGATTTTCTATGGGCGGTCGCGAAACGTTGCTCACCGCTTTTGCGTATCAGGATTATTTCAACTACGTCGGCGCGTTCTCGCCGTCGGGATTCGGCAAAAAAGCCGTGTCTTTCGACACCACCGTACCCGATTTCAAGTACAAGGACGGCAAGAGTTTCGACGTCGTTATGCTTGCAATAGGCAACGTCGATACGATGACGAGTTTGTTCTACCCCGCAATAGACCAAAAACTCACGCAAAACGGAATCGAACATTTAAGCAAAAAATATCAAGGCGGACACGACCAAAGCGTGTGGCGCGCTGCGCTTTTCGACTTTGTGCAACTCATTTTTACGGAAAACCAACAAAAATCGGTTATCTAATCAACCTAAAACGGATTTTACATCATAATGACAAAAATAAGCAATTCTTTACGGATTGCTCTTTTTTATTAATTATCGGTCATTTCGTATTCTATTTGACTTTGCGCAAATTTTTCTATAATATAGAAACGTAAAAAACAAAACGAGGGTTATTATGAACAAAAAAATCGTTATTGCAGTGCTTGTTGTGCTTGTGCTTACGCTTTCTTGCTCGTTCTTCGTCGCGTGCGACAACGACAAAACACCCGAAAACTTGCGCGACATTGACAAAGACAGCACAGAATACAGAGTGTTTTTCGACGATTTCGACGGCGAACTGGACACGAACGTTTGGAACGTACATCACGAATTGCGCAGAGGCGGCTACTGGGATAAGGACCAAGCATTCACAAAAGACGGCAATCTCGTGCTTCGCACCGTACAAAAAGAGGACGGCAAGTTCTATATGGGCGCAATCGACTCGATGAACAAGTACGAAACGCATTTCGGATATTTCGAAGCAAAAGTGCTTCTTCCCAAAGCGAGCGGAATCTGGGCGGCGTTCTGGCTTATGCCGCAAGGTATGATGAACGGCAATCCCACGAGCGACGTCAGCATTACGGGCGCTGAAATCGACATTATGGAATCGCCCTACTTTAACCCCATCGGATTGAAGAACGTTATGCCCACCGACAAAGACACCTATCAATGCGCAGTGCACGTCGGCGACTACGAAGACAACTATCTCAAAAAGGAAACCCTCATCAATTCCGACAAGGTGAGCGGCGTTGACGTCAACATTTACGACGGCTGGCACACTTTCGGCGTTGACTGGACAAGCGAATACTATCGCTTCTATTACGACAGACAACTCGTGTTCGAAATCACCGACAAGAGATACATTTCGACCGTACAAGACGATTATCTGTTCTTCTCAATCGAAATCGGCGGCAGAAACGGCGAAGCGGCAAAACCCGACTTCTTGTTTGCAAACAGCGTATTCGAAAACCCCGAAGGAACGTTCCCCATCGACTTCCTCGTCGATTACGTTGCGGTCTACTCGAAATGCCCATTCTGACAAAAAAGACAAACGGTATTAATTAAAATACAATCACGCTATAACGAAAAGAATCTCGCAAATTGCGAGATTCTTTTTTGCTTTTATGCTTAATGCTTTTGTAAAAACTCAAAGTTATATGCGCAACTTCTTTGCGCTTAATCGACTTTTATCATCGCTTTTACGAATGAATTTTTTCAATCAACGCGTTGTTGACTTGATACGTCGAACTCGGCGTTATTGCCGCCGTATTCGCATATCCGTACAATTTGAGCGAGAGATTGTCCACAATCGTTTGCAAGAATTGCGGCATACCCGACGCCGACATATCGACGTCTTTCAAATCGATGCAATTTATCATTTCTTCTTCCATTCTCAAATCTAGATACGTCGGCGCGTCGATGATTCCGTTTTGCACGTCAACGCCCGACACTAAGAATGCAAGATGCAAATAATCCGTTTGGGTTTGTTCGTCTACATAGCGGTATCTGTCAAATTCGTGGCAGTTGCGCACGAGTTGACCGAAATAGCGCGTAAGAACGGTGTCTATACCCTCGTTGCCCGTTTGAATGAGTTTTGCATTGTCGATATTCTGCCAGTTGTACGCCATAAAGAAGCCCGTTTGTCTTACAATGGCGTTTATGCCTGCATTGTAGAAATATTTTATGAAATAATCCTCGTTTGCCTTTGCATAAGAACCGTCCGTATCCTTGTTCTTCGTTTGATTGACGAATCTGTATTGCGTGCCCGATTTCATCGTGTAATGCTCGTAGGCTATGGACATCAACGAGCCGAGCGTATTCGAACTTATGATATTGTGCAAGTTGATATGCGAATAGCAAGGCTTTACGATTCTCTTGTTTGTCGCAACGTCCACGTCTTCGGTTTCCATCATCTTGATGGGAACGAAAAACGCCGCTTGCGTGATATTTCTGACTATGCAACCCGTAAACGTTATATCCGAATTGAACACGTTTACGCCTTGTTTACCGTTTTCTATAATGGAATATTCGATTGTGATTCCGCCGCCGTCTTTCTCGCCGTATCTGAACCATTCGTCACCCACTCTCATAACGTGTCCCGTAAACGCCGTCGTATCTTCCGCATTCGAGATTTCGTCTTTTCCCTCGATTTCGGTCGCTCTGAGGATAATGTTGCTTACCTTTATGCCGTTTTGACCGATTTGCACCATATAGTTGTTTACGCTTTGTCCTTGCGAGGCGGATATTTTGTGATTGTTGCCGTAAATATCGCCATACAACCAAATGCAATCGTAATAGTTTATCGTTTCTTTGATTTTCCCTTCGTTGTCATATTCCTCTTTGAATCTGCAATCGTCCGTCAAACAAATCGCAAACGTATTTCTTGACAATGCGGCAATATTTTCGACGAGGTACACGACATCGTCCGCTTCGTGCCGCCAAACCTCTTCGGCTTCGGAATACAAAGCGTTGTCGTCCTTGTTTGCGTATTCTTTTTGGTCGTCGCACGCTTTAAGCAGTTCGTCGATATTGCTTACGGCAACGCCGTATACGACGTTCAAAGCGACGGTTTCGGTGGTGAATCTCGTCATACCCTCGTATTTCGGATATCTTGCGCTGACCTTGACGACCACTTTTTGCTTGCCCTTGCCTTCGAGAGAGTCGTTGAACACGACTTTGTTTGCAACGAGCGCGTCCATAGAGGCGTACTCGCCGCCCTCTACGATTTCAAAGACGTATGCGGAATAGAAGTCGGCAAGTTGCGTGGCGGTTGCGTTTTCGGGTTCGCCCTGCACGATAACGTGCGTGTAGTTTGCCGTCTTTGCGTTGCTCGCTTTTACGTCGATATATCTTTCGCTTGCAAACACGGTTTCGCGCGCAATGCCTATGGCAAGCGACGCGTCCGACGTGCGAAGTTGAATTTGCGAAAGTTTGCGCTGTACGTTTATCGTTATGCTCGTAGACCTTTGTCCGACGGTTGCGGTGATTGTCGCAACGCCGCTCGAAACGCCCTTGACTTCGCCCTTGTCGTTGACCGTGGCAACGCTCTCGTTAGAGGACGACCACACGGCGTTTTCGATTGCGTCGGTTTTGAGCATATCTTTCCACACTAAATCGAGGTCGAGCAGGTTTTCACCGACGGAAAGGACGTATCCGCTTCCGTTTTCGTAAAAACGGCTGTTGTTGATTGTGACGTCACCGTCAACGCAACTCGCGACAGTGAGTTGCGCGCCGCTCTTTACGGTTATCACGGCGGTATTTTCGGTGATTGCCAAAATTCCCGATTCGTCCACCGTTGCGCCGCTAACGTTCGTTATATCCTCTTTCACGACGCCGATTTCTTCGAGATTCAAAGATTTTCTGCTCGTCACGAGGTTTTCGCCGAAACGAGAACTTGCGCCCTTCTGCTCGACGGTAATATCAATTCTGCCTTCGACGTACTCTATCGTATTGCCGTTTTCGGTGGAATACACGCTCGCACGCAAACTTATCGCGGTTTGACCCTCTTTGAGAGCGGTGATAACGCCGTTTGAATCGATAACCGCAACGCTCTCGTCCTCGACTTGCCAAATCGTGTGATTGACGATACTGTCAATGGGCGTGTAGGAAGCGAGAATACGCATAGATTCGCCTACGCCCAACGTCGTCGTTTCGTCCTCGCCGACAGAGAGTTCCACTCTTTCGACGTCGTAGCCCACGACGGACACGGTAAGAGTTTTGGACACGGTTTCCGCTTGCGCGCGCACGGTGAATTTGCAATAGGAACTGACGATCAGTTTGCCCGTGGTGTTGGACTCGACTTCCTTGCCGTTTTCGTCGACGAAAGCCGCCGCCGGATATACTTTTTCAAGCAAAATATCCGCCATTTCGGCAATTATGAGGGACGAATCCTTGTAATACTTGCCGCGCGCGATATTGTAGGCGTTTTGTCTTTCCGTCGTAGAGAAAGAGCCTTGCGCGAGTTCGGTTTCGAGTTCCGCTTTGAGTGCGGACAGTTTTGCGAGGTATTCGTTTCTCAATGCCTCGTATTGCTCGTCCGTGTACGCCACGTCCCCGACGATTTGCCACTCGACCGTCTTGTCGGTGGCTTTTTCGGGATAAATTTTCGTGTCGAGATAGTTGTAGATATTGATGTTTGAAACTTCGTCGAAAGGTATTTGAAGGTCGTATATTTGTCTGCCGTTTTTGTCGAGCAACTGCAAATCCTCAACGGCGATATGAGCGTTCACCGATACGATGACGGACACGAGCGCAACGACAACCAAAACGATTATCGGTATGAGTATTAAGATTCCTATCATTACTTTCTTCATAGTTTATCCTTTACAATTCGACAATATCACTTATGCAATCTATCTTTAAGTGCTTCGTTGACCTGATACGTCGTCGTGGGTTGTATATTCTGCTTGTTATCGTAACCCCAAATACCCGCCGACACGTTTTTAAGTATTCTCTCGCCAGCACCTGTCAAGCCCGAGTTTTCCACTTGCATATCCGACGTATTGATGTAAGAAAGACGCTTGTCTTGCGTTGTGATTTGGCTGTATACCTTTTCGACGCTGAGGTTGTTCGTAACGCCGACCGAAATGAAAGCGATATGAATCCAGCACCAGTCTTTTGAATCGATGATTCTGCGAGGTTCGAAGAACGAGTTGGTCCTCATAACCGTGTCGCTTACTTTTGAAACCAACTCGGTATAATCGCCTGCGTCAATAAGCGTCGCGTTCGAAACGGGTTGCCAGTTGTATGCGTCGATAAATCCCGTCTGATTGAGAACGAAGTTTATGCCGTTTGCATAGAAGTTGTCCATAAACCACTTGTCGTTTGCCTCTGCTGTGGCGGCAAAACGGTAGTCGGTGGATTTACCTTTTGTCGTAAAGTTCTCGTAGTTGACGACCGCAACCGAGCCGAGCGTGTTGGAAAACACGATATTGTTCAAGTTCAAGTGCGAATAGTACGGATAGAACACCTCGCCTTCGCTGTTCATACGGCAATGGGTGTTTATTCCCATAAAGTTGAGGTTTCTGATTATGCAACCGTCGAACGTCGCGTCGGAATTGTTGACGTCAATCGCTTGTTTTGCGTTTTCGAGAATGCAATATTCCATTCTGACGTTTTCGAGGCGATAGGTGTTCCAACTGACGTGGCTGCCGATTATACCCAAAATACCCGTGAAATCTTTGGCGTCTTCCGCCTTTTTAAGTTCGTTTTCATCCGCGTCATCTGCGGGACTGTCATCTGGAAAACTGTTTGCACGCAAAATGAGGTTGGACATCGTGACGTTCGACCACGATATACGCATAAATTTGGTGTTTTCGTCGAGTTGGTTGGTTTCGGTGGACAGCATAAAGTTGTTGCCGTACACGTCGCCGTAGAAATTGAGTCGGTCCTCGGGACCAACAAGATGTTCGCCCTGCTCTGCAATCGTATACGCGACGTTGCCCTCGAAGCAAATCGCATACGTCGATTTTGACGACGGATTCGTACGCACGCGGTAGACGCTTCCGTCATAATCGTTTTTGAATTCATACCGCTGTTGGCTTTCGATATAGTTTCCGTCCGACTCGGCGTATGCACGCTGATTCTTTGACGCAACCTCGATTTCGGCAACGGAAGACACCGCAACGCCGAATATTGCGTTGATTGTGACTTCTTGAGTCGTGAATTTGCTCATACCCTCGTACTTGGGATATTTTGCGCTCACTCTGACTTTTATGCTTTGTTTACCCTTGCCTTCAAGAGCCTTGCCGTCGTCGCTGAAAACGAGTTTGTTGCGAACGGTTTCGTCGAAATGCGCATATTCGCCGCCCTCGACCACTTCGAAGTTGAAGGCGGAATAGAACAAATCGAGTTCTTCGTCGGTTGCGTTTTCAGGCTCGCCCCGAACGACGATGTGCGTGCTGTTTGCAATCTTCGTATCGTCGCTTCTTACGCTCGTGGGATTGAGGAATCTTTGGCTTGCGAACACCGTTTCTCTTGCAAGACCGACCGCAAGCGAGGCTTGCGAGGTGCGAAGTTGCACGGAAGCGAGTTTGTTTTGGACGTTTATCGTCACGCTCACGCTCTTTCCGTTTGCGGTTGCCGTTATGGTTGCAAGACCGCTCGAAACGCCTTTGACTTCGCCTTTTTCATTGACGGTCGCAACGCTTTCGTTGTTGGACTTCCACGAAATGTTTGTCAAAACTGTTTCGTTGGTCATATCCGCCCACACGGCAGAGAGTTTGAGCGTATGCTCGCCCACTGCCAAAACGTAGCCGTCCTCGCGGTATTCGTAAAACTCTTTGTTGTTTATGACGATTTCGTCCGCGCCGCACTTTTCTATTTCAAAGTTCTTGCCATTCACGCTCAAAACCGCCTTGTTTGCGGTTATTGTAACTTCGCCGTTTTCAATCGTGCAACCGCTGACTGCTACGGCCTCGCCGCTTATTCCGAGTTCGGAAAGCGTAATGGCAGATTTGCTCGTAACGACTCTGCTGCCGTAGCGCACGCTTGCACCGTTTGCGCTGACTTCGATTTCGCAAGTGCCGTAGACCTTTTCGCCTGTCGAGAACACGCTTGCGCCGTGAGATATGACCGCTTTGCCCTCGCCTACGCCCGTTACGATGCCGTTTTGGTCGACGATTGCCACTTGTGAATCCGAACTCGTCCACTCGCTGTCGTTGACGATACTGTCAATCGGCGTGTAAGAAGGGACAAAGCGCACCGATTCGCCTATCGAGAGTTTGCCTTCGCCGCTCTGCGCGCGCACTTCCACACGGTTTACGTCGAAGCCCATCACGTTTACGCTGAGGGTTTTGCTGACGTTTTCGGCAACCACCTGCACAGTGAACGTGCAGAACGATGCGATGACCATTTTGCCCGACGTGTTGGATGCCGTTTCGTTTCCGTTTTCGTCGACAAAGGTTGCCGCGGGCCACACTTTCGCGCTCGACGAGGGATTGTTTACATACTGATTGTATTTGTTCTCATACTCGCTGTCCGTGTACATTATGTCATCTGAAATTTTCCACTCTATGGTGTAGTTGTTCGCCTTTTTAGGGGAAACGACGACGTCGAGATAATCTTTGAGATTTATCACTTTGCCCGCTACGTTTTTGAGATTTAGCGGAAGTTCATATATGGTATTGTCCGAATCCTTGTACTTTAATTCTATATTTTCAACCGCAATATGCGTTTGTGCCGAAACGATAGAGGAAACCATCGCGACGACGAGAAGAATAATAATCGGTATAAGGATGAGTATACCTATCATCACTTTTTTCATAATGCGAATTTCCTTTCCTTACGGAATTATTTTTTGATAACGCTTGTTGAGGTTGACGAAAAGTCCTGCAAGCGAACCTGCGAGCAACAAAAGCGTTACTATGCTCAAAATGAGGTATATTGCGTTCATATTTCCGCCGATTTGCACGCCGCCTATCGAGAACGGGAAGAAACTGAACAACATAGTGAAAAGACCGTATGCGATTGCCGCCACGATGCCGACGATGAGCGCGAGAGCGACGTTTTTGTTTGCCGCAACGAGTTCGCCGTCGCCAGATACGTTGAACGTCGGGGATTTGATGTCCGCAATCATACTGAGGCAAGTGAGGGTCAGAACGAGCATTTCCGCAATGCCGAAAATCGCGCCCACGTCAAGCGGCGTAAGCAGATGTCCGCCCGCCTCGCTCGTGTAGTAGCCGCCCGAAACCGCGCAAGAGAGCGCAACCGAAAGCGAACCCGTCATCGTGTAAAGCAAGAACTTGACGAGAATCTGATTGGTGTAACTTACGGGTATTATCTTCGTGTGGTAGAAGCAGTTGCCTTCCCTCGATATGCAAGTCGAGGCAAACGACACGATAATCGTGACGAATATGACGATAACCATAAGCGTAAGACCGGGCATAATGCTCGCGCCGACGCTTTCCGTACCCATAGTGGCTGCGAGTCTGTTGCAGAAAAACACCATTACGGGTGCGGCGCACGCCATTGCGAAGTACTGGAAGGAATAGTTGAAACTTCTCAAAATGAGGTAGAACTCACGTCTGAAAAGCGCGTACCACACCGGACGGCGCACGTCCTTGATTTTCTTTTTGAAAGAAGCCTTTTGCGTTTCGATTCCGTAAAGAATGGTTTTGTAGTACTCTCTCGTGGTCACGAAGTACGCGCCCACGCCGAACGCTACGTTGACGAGGAACATATAAAGGAATCTCAACGCGTATTGACCGTTTGAAAGACCCGCGTATTTTCTTCCGTTTACGATTTCCGCATACCAGTTGAACGGATAGGCGTTTTGCGCAAAGTGCTTGTATCTTGCAATCATATCCGCCGAGAATATCGTTTGATTCGAATCTTTGAGATATTTCAAAACGTTACTGAGGGATACGAGGTAAAGCACGAACACCGCGCAAATCACGATAATCGTGAAAATCAGCACCAAAAGAAACTGATTCTTGACGAGGTTTAACACCTTCATAACGGGCACTGCGATTATGTTTGCGATAAAGAACGGCAAAAGCGTGCTTAGAAGCACTATGCCGATATACGCAAAATAGTCGCCGACGCTTGCGCGCGTCACGATTCCGAACGAGATGTAGAACGGAAGCATAGTGAGCAAGCAAGTGACGAGATTGTGCAAATAGCAGTAAATGGACTTTGCAACGAGAATCTCTTTGCCGCTGACGGGAAAGCGCAACAGCATTTCGTTGTCGCCGTTCTGATATAGGTTTTTAATGACCGTACTCGTCGAAATTATGGTTGCGAGCGCAATAGTAAACGTCGCGATGATAACCAAAAATTCGATACGCAAGCCCGAACGGGTCACGAACACGTTGCTCAAATAATATATGCCTATCACGAGCACGGCGTATACGAGGATAAAGAACAGCGCGTTGCCCGCTTGCGCGAGTTTTTTCAAACGCCCCGTACCCTGCGATATGCCGTATCTCGATTTGAGGTCGAGTCTGAAAAGCGTTTTCACGCTTTGCATAGAAAATGCGGTTTTTTCCATCACTTTTCCTCCTCGACGACGATTTCGTCATCGTTTTGAGGCGGCAACTGAGGACGCATATCCGCGCTTTCTTGCGCGATATAGTCCTCGAACAGTCTTTCCTCGTACGTTCCGGTTACGCGGAAGAACGTTTCTTCGAGGTTTGCCTTGTTCGCGTCGTTGCCCGCAAGGTCGATTATGTCGATGAGATGTCCGTCGTTGACGATTGCGACTCTGTGGCAGAGTTTCTTTACGAGGTCGAGGTTGTGACTGGAAAAGAAAACCGTGTTGCCTTTTGCGCAATGCTCTCTCATATACGAGATGATTTCCGCAGTAGATTGCGGGTCAAGACCCATCATAGGTTCGTCAAGCACCCAAAGTTTCGGGTCGTGAATAAGCGCGGCGATGATACAAATCTTTTGTTTCATACCGTGCGAATACGACTTGATTTGTCTGTCAATCGCGTTTTCGAGTTTGAAAAGTTTTGCGTAGCGGTCGATACGCTCGGTGCGCACGAGAGCAGGAACTTTGTAAAGGTCCGCGACGTAGTTGACGTATTCCCTGCCCGTAAGGCGTTCGTAAACGGAATGGTTGTCGGGAACGTAACCCATTTCCATCTTGGCCTTTATCGGCTCTTTCACGATGTCGTGGCCGCAGATGGTTATCGTGCCGCTGTCGAAAGGCAGTATGCCCGTGAGGCACTTTATCGTCGTGGATTTGCCCGCGCCGTTCTGTCCGAGAAATCCGAAGATTTCCCCCGGACGCAATTCAAAAGATATATCGTCAACCGCGACTCTGTCGCTCTTTGGGTAAGTTTTTTTCAAGTGTTCTACTTTAAGCATAAAAATTGTTCTCCTTCGAGTTTTTTAGGGCATACGCCCCTTATATACGCGTACGCATACGCGCACAAGTGCGCAAGCGAGAATACGCCTGCCGCCAAACGTTCTTAAATATCATTGCATACAAATAGGCGAAATGCTCAAAAAGGCGTTGGAAGCGCAGATGTCGTCGTTTCTCAATGCAAAACCTTTGACCGTGCGCGAGTCGCACTTTATGTCGCGGCGTACGTTCTGAAACGAGCGTATCGCATTGACGCGCGCAATGTAGGTCGCAATGTAAACGAAAAACAAAAACGTCAACACCGTAAGATAGGCAATCGTCATATTGACAAGAATCGCCCTAAAAGTGAAAAACGAGAATTGATGGAAAGAATCTCTGAGCAACGCAACCGCAATCACCGTCGTGGCGCACGCCGAAAAATACCTGCGAATACGGCTCGGCAAACACCTTGCCACCATAAACAGGATAAGTGCGGCAGACAACCCTGCAAACGTCTTTGCAAAGCCAACGAGATAATCCGCTGCTTGCGTCAGAAACGACAAAAAGTCCATTCTTTCCTCTTGCCACGCGCTTTTGGAGTGCATACATACACGCGTATATACGCC
The DNA here is from genome assembly GCA_900550855.1 of uncultured Eubacteriales bacterium. GTDB lineage: Bacteria > Bacillota > Clostridia > Christensenellales > CAG-917 > CAG-475. The sequence goes on along the minus strand of URTQ01000015.1, from coordinate 1,620 downwards.
GTATGCGCGTACGCAATATTCTTTTGTATTGTATCAGCATATACCCGTATTGTCAAATTAAAAACCATATTTTGCGGTCGAGCGCGGTTTTTACCACAATTTTTAAGGGTGTTTTAATTCTTCGCAATTCGCTTGACTATATTTCAAACAAAGCGTATAACATTGATTTGACGAACGGAACTCGCGCCGTACACGCAAGTTTCCGCGCCCGAAAACCACATTGCGCCGAACGAGTATCTTCCTCGATTCGACACAAGGAGGCGACTTATGTTCACTCAAACCTTATCCGCAATCGCATATTTCGAAATTCTGCTTCCGCTTGCGCTCATACTTCTGTGCACCAAACTTTTCTCGCTTTTGGGCAAGAAAATCGGGCTTCCGCAAGTGGTGGGTATGCTGATTGCAGGCATACTTCTCGGCTTTATCAAGTACATACCCAACCAAACCGTATTCACCGATTACACCCTCGAAGGTCTGTCCTTCCTCGCAAAAATCGGCGTTATTCTCATTATGTTTTCGGCAGGACTCGAAACCGACCTCAAACAGTTCAAAACGAGCGGACTTCCCTCGGTTTTAATTACGGTTTTGGGCGTTTTGTTTCCTCTCGGATTGGGATTTTTGGTTGCGAGCGCGTTTAACGGCGGATTCAAGGATATGGCTCAACACCAAGTCATAACCAACCTCTTTTACGGCGCGATTTTGGCGGCAACCAGCGTCAGCATAACCGTCGCCGCTCTCAAAGAACTCGGCAAACTCAACACGAAAGTCGGCACGTCCATCGTCGCCGCCGCAATCCTCGACGATATCATCGGCGTCATTCTTCTTTCCCTTTTCATATCTCTCGACAAGGGCAACGGTCTTGACGGAATCGGCATCGCAATCGGAAAGATGATAGGCTTCTTCGCCGCCGCAATCGGCGTGGGCATCGTCGCGCACTTGCTTCTCAAACACTACCTCAAACGCCACCCCGAACACCACAGACGTATTCCCATCATAGGCTTTGCGATGTGCTTCTTCTTTGCGTACGCCGCGGAAGAATGGTTCGGCGTTGCGGACATCACCGGCGCGTACGTTGCGGGCATTATGCTTTCCACCCTCTCGGAATCGGGATATATCGACAGAAAAGTCGAGGTCAGCAACTATATGATTTTCGCACCCGTTTTCTTTGCGAGCATAGGCATAAACGCGGATTTCGGCGCGATTTCGCCCACAATCGTAGGCTTCGGCTTTGCCTTTATCGCCGCAGGACTTTTGGGCAAAGTGCTCGGTTGCGGACTCGGCTCGCTCATTTGCAGATACTCGTTTATGGACAGTCTGCGCGTGGGTATCGGTATGATGGCGAGAGCGGAAGTCGTGCTTGTCTGCACGCAAAAGGGCGTTGACAGCGGACTCGTAGACGCGTCGATTATGCCGTTCGTGCTGATATTGATTATCGTATCTTCCCTTCTCACGCCGTTGCTTTTGAAACTTACCTACAAGCACGACAAATCGAACGATACGCCAAGCGACACGCCTATCAATCCGCCGCTTATTCCCGACGAACCGACGAGCGAGGAAACTGCCGCCGCACCAGAAAATTAACAATCTAAAAAACAAAAAGCGGACACTCATATTGAGTGT
>URTQ01000014.1 GCA_900550855.1 uncultured Eubacteriales bacterium | reverse complement strand
AAAAAAAAAAAAAAAGGGCGTTTAAAATCTACAAATCGCCATTATTTTATGCAATTATTTCGTTATTTTATTATTCCTCGTCTGTTGGTTTTCATTTCTTTGCGGAAGGCTTTGAGTTCGGAAAGCAACGTAGAGGCGATTTCGGGATAGGTCTTTGACAGACTGTATCCTTCGGCGGGGTCGGTGTCGAGGTTGAACAGATAGTTCTTGTACACTTGGTCGATGAACGCCGAGTTTTCGGTGCGCACGCTGTCGTAGTATTTGAAGTCGTAGGTCGTTCCGTCAAGTTCCACCGCCATTTGTACGGCTTGACATTTGCCTTTTTTCAGATAGAAAAGTTTGTCGTGTACGCGCGTGGACGTTGGTACGGTGCAGTTCCAAAGCGACGTAAGGTCAACGCCGTCGATGATTCTGTCGGAGGGAAGATACACGCTTCCGTCAGCGTTCGTTATGCCGCAGTAACTCAAAATGGTGTTGAACAAGTCAAAGTTCATACTGCTTGCGTCGATATGCTTTGTCGTTGCGCTCGTTGCCACGCTCGATTTAACCTTGCTTGCAACATTATCCTGCGAGGTGCGCTCGGAATTGTTTTTCCATTGATAGTATTTGTAGGTTTCGGTTGCGATTGCATCGCCACTACCTACGCCGCCGTTGGGGTAACTTACGAGGATAGGCACTTTCATACCGCCTTCGAAGGTGGTGTTCTTTCTGCCTCTCATATCGCCTGTGACGCCCTCACGTCCGGGGCCGTTGTCCGACGTGAACACGACGAGGGTATTGTCGTAAAGCGAGCCGTTTCCGCTCGGGTCGGGCGTGTCTTTGAGGTAGTTGAGGATGTCGCCGAGATACTTGTCAAATTCCTCTATGCACTGGACGTAGGTGTCGTCGCTCGTGTTGCCTTTGCCGCTTCCGCTGTTGTCCGAGTAGATGGGAAAGTGCGGCCACGGCGTAGTGTAGTAGGCGAGGAATTTCTCGTCGTTTTCAACCGACGAGGATATGAAGTTGAGCATTTGCGCGGTGAGCAATCTCGTCGATTCGGACTGGTCGAGGTTTTCCTTGTGCGTACGCACTTCTTTCGAGTGGAAGTTGCCGCTCTCGTCAACGTAGTCCTCGACCCAGTTGTACGGGGTCATATCGTTGACGTAATAACTGCCGTAGAAGTAGTCGAAGCCTTGGTTTGTGGGAAGGTACTCGCCGTAGTCGCCGAGATTCCACTTGCCTATGCAACCCGTGTTGTAGCCTGCCGCTTGCAACACTTCCGCAAACGTGATTTCGTCGCCCAAAATCCCGTCAACGTTGTTGAGGAACTGATAGGGATTGAGAAAGTGCGTCGGCGACCACGGATTCGATTGAATGTCGCTTGGGAACACAACGTTGTCCAAATATCCGCGCGAGGAATATCTGCCCGTGAGTATCGAAAAGCGCGAGGGCGAGCATACGGGGGACGCCGAATAGAAGTTGTCCATCATAATTCCGCCGTCCGCAATCGAGTCGATGTTGGGGGTGTTTATGGTGGCGTTTACGGAATCGGTCACCGTACCGCCTTCGCCGTTCACTTTCGAGGCGAGATAACTGTACGCAGAGATGTCGCTGTACGCCATATCGTCCATAAGTATGACGAGGACGTTCGGCTTGTCTTGCGTGTTATATTTGTTCTTTACGCTCGCAAGATAGTCGTCGTGACCCGCTTGCAAACTCTCGACGGTGGGGCGGCAGCGCAAGTTCATAAAGAAGACGTACACTATTGCCGTGCCGACCATAAGGAACGCACATACCGCGCAAGTCACTTTCAACGCCGCTTTTTTGGCGATAAACTTGTCGGCAAGATACACAAACGTCGCAAGAAGCACGGGGAAAAGCACGATAACGAAGTTGTACCAAAGGTTCTTTCCGAAACTTTCCGCACCCCATATGAGAAAGAACACGAACAGTCCGCAAATGCAAACCATATATGAAATCCACATATAGAGTCCGACGTTGCTTTTTGCGAGCATACGCGCAAAAATGAATACGCCCGCGACGATTGCGAGTATGTCGGCAACGAGGGGCAGGAAGTTGTAACCCGTGCACCACATAACCAGCATAAACGCCGAGCAAAGCGCAAGATACACGATGTCGAAAATGTGTTTCGACTTGTCGATATGCACAAACTTTTTGCCGTCTATGCTTTCGACGTTATCGGCGATTTGCGCCTCGTCGTTTTGAACTTGTACGTTGTTTTCGTCAAATTCGTTCATAATAGCCACCTATTAATTGTAATATACAATTAATTTAACACAAAATGTCGCATAAAACAAGAAGTAAACGGATAGAACGGGATTTTAATTTTATATATCGCGTATTTTTATTAGAAAAAGCCGTAAAACAGATAAAGAACGAGTAAAAAACCTTTTAGATTTGCTACTCAACATATTGTTTTTATTGAAGAAAGCGTAAAACAGATGAAGAACAAGGAAAAATCGCTTGAATGGCAACCCTAATTTACAAGTCGTAAATGAGTTGACAGACAAGCGATTTTGACGCAGTTATTCGCTGTTTTACGCTTTCTTCCAAGACTTGAAGTTGAAGAGAAGTAGAATAGGTAATATTTCCAACCTTCCGAGCAACATATCGAAGCAAAGCACCAGTTTTGCAAATATCGTGTAGCCCGCGTAATTGCCCGTCGGACCTACCGCGCCGCTTCCCGGTCCTACGTTGTTGAAGCAGGAAATGACCGCAGATACGTTTGTTTCAAACGCGTCGAACGCGCCGAAATCGTTGTTGCCGACGGATATGAGAAGCACCGACACAAACATAACGAACATATAGATTATGAAGAAACTCTTGACGTTGCGCCTCGTTGTTTCGTCGATGGGCGTTCCGTCCATTTTTGCCGTGTAAACCGAGCGGGGTGAGAGCGTCTTTTTGACATTGATAATCGACGATTTGCTGAGAATAACGATACGCGACACTTTAAGTCCGCCCGCAGTCGAGCCTGCGCAGCCGCCTATGCACATAACCGCAAACAGCACGATACGCGAGAACACGGGCCACTTGGTATAATCCGCGGTGCCGAATCCCGACGTACTCATAAGCGACGATACGTTGAAAGCGGCGTCTTTGAGTGCAGTGCCGAAACTCGTGTAGGTTTTCGAAGTCATAAGATTTGCGACAATCAACGCAACTGCCGCCGCGAATATCGTAAAGAACCAAATGAGTTCCTCGTTTCGTATCGCCTTGACGAATTGTCCTATCAAAATGAGGTAATAGACGGTGAAGTTGATCGAAAACAGAAGCATAAACACGGTGAGAGTCACTTCGATTCCGACCGAATTGTAGTGCGCAATGCTTGCCGCTTTTACGCCGAATCCGCCCGTCGAAGCCGTGGAAAACGCGTGGCAGAAACTGTCGAAAACGGGCATTTTGAGCGCGCAGAGTATGCCGACCAAAATGAAGGTCATAACGATGTAAATTGCGTACAAAATGAGGGACGTAAAGCGCAATTTGCTCACGATTTTGCCGAATTGCGGTCCGGGTATTTCCGCTTTTGCCAGCGCGGTGGACATCTTGTCGTTTTTTGGAATGAAAACTATCACGAAAACGAGTACGCCCATACCGCCGACGAATTGCGTGAGCGAACGCCAGAAAAGCAAGGATTTGGGCAACGCTTCGACGTTTGTCAATATGCTCGCGCCCGTCGTGGTGTAGCCCGAAATTGTTTCGAAAAGCGCGTCGATGTAGTTTGGGATATATCCGGACACGCGGAAAGGAATCGCACTCACGAGAGCGATAAAGATCCAAAACAGAGCGCACATAGCAAAGCCGCTCGTCGAACGCATATCGCGTTTGTCCTTCGGCGGTCTTACGAGAATACCGACGACGCCGAGCAACAGGCATACGCCGATTGCGATGCCGAAGCCGAGAATGGTCGTGTCTTCGCCGTATCCTATCGCCATAAAGAGAGGAATGGACATCAACGCGCCTATTATAACGGCGATTTCGCCGAGTACGAATGCAAGCAAACGTAAATTCATAAGCCTCAGTTGTCGAGAATATCTCGCAAATCGTCAAGTCCTTCTTCGAGCGTGACGATGATGACGCTATCGCCTTCTTTGATAACGTCCTGACCCGACGGGGTGATAAGCACGCCTTTGCGGATTATGCCCGCAACGAGCAAATGCTTTTTGAGATTGAGTTTTTGAAGGGGAATATCGAACTTTTTGAAGTTCTCTTTCGCCTCGAATTCGAGAATTTCGGTCGAGTCGTCAACGATGTGGAACATACGCTTGACGGTGCTTCCCGACTTGTTGCTCAAAAGTCGCACGAACCTTATAATGTGGTCGGCAGTCGAGTTCTTCGTGGAAACCGCGCTGTAAATGCCGCTCTTTTGAAGCATATCGTAGTAGCCGAGTTGGTCGATTTTGGTGATGACTTTCGGCACGTTTTGCGAGGCGGCGAACATACTCATAATGATGTTTTGCTCGTCGATATTGCCGAGAGCGACGAAAGCGTCGGTCGTTGAAATGTTTTCTTCAAACAGCAATTCCTGATCCGTGCCGTCGCCCAAAATGACGTTGACCTTCTTGAAATCCTGCGAGAACAATTCGGCTTTTTGCTTGTTTTTCTCGATAAGTTTCGAGTGTATGCCGAGTTTGTCGAGTTCTTGGCAAAGGTAGTACGCCGTCGTAGAGCCGCCGACGATAATAACGTCTTTGGATTGCTTGTTCCAGCCCAGTTGCTTGAAGAAAAGGGAAATGTCTTTCGTGGTTGCGGTGAGGAAAAGTCTGTCCTCTGCCTGAATGACGAAATCGCCGCCGGGGATTATGGCTTTGCCGTTTCTTTGCGCGGCGCAAATGAGGACTTTTGCCTTGAATTTGCTGCCGAGATTTTTGAGTTCGAGTCCCACGAGGTCGGAATCGCCGCTTACGCGAAATTCCACGAGTTCCACTTTACCGTTTGAAAATTCGTTGACTTTGATTGCGGAAGGGAAGCGAAGCATACGACTTATTTCAAGCGCGGCTTCGTATTGCGGATTGACCAAAAGGCTTATACCGAGGTCGTTTTCGTTGCCGAACAATTCGAGATATTCGGGTTTGGAAACGCGCGCGATAGTCTTTTTCGCGCCTAGTCTTTTTGCGATGATACAGCAAAGGATATTCAATTCGTCGTGGTTTGTCGCGCCGATGAAAAGTTCCGCATACGCAACGTTCGCTTCTTTAAGCACGTCCGCGCTCGCGCTGTTGCCGATAACGCCCTTGACGTCAAACTGATTGACGGCTTTTTCCACCTTGTCGCCGTTGACATCCACCACGACGACGTTGTGACCTTCGTCCGCAAGTTCTTGCATCAAGGTAGTTCCGACTGCGCCCAAACCGCTGATAATAATGTCCATCAGATTCCTCTTTGTTTGAGAATTATAATGATTATATCACTAATAAATGATAATAACAACTATAAAATGCAAACTTCGCTTCCGTCGCATATTCGCGTCGTTATGATTTTCGGCTTTTCGTATCTTTTGCCGAAAAACAAAAATCCGACGATTGCTCGTCGGATTTTATATGAGGTTTGTTGCTTATCAGTCAACCGATTGCGTATCTTCGGCAATTTGTTCGGCTTCTTTTTCCGCTTCTTCGAGGGCGGTTTCTTCGCTTTCGACTTCCGCTTTTTCGGATTCCGTATTTTGAGAATCTTCGTTTACGGTTTCGTCTGCCGTTACGTTTTCGCCGCTTTGTGCGCCGTTTTCGCCGTTTTGTTCGAGTTCGACGTCGGACACTGCGATTTGCTCTAAGTGTTCTTGTTCCTCTTTGAGTTTTGCTTTCTTCTTTTCACGCACCACTTGAAGTACGCCGAAGATTGCGCAGAGCGCGATACCCACGAACAAGTATGCAGAGCCTACGCCGAGCGACGGTGCGGCAAATCCCAAAATGAGAGAGAACGCAACGATAATGACGAGCGGGAACACCGCAAGTTTGATGTTTTTGACGACGTATTTTCCGCCGAGCGAACCGAAAAGCGCGTATACGACGCAAGTGAACGCAGGCGTAATCCACGGCGTGTTTTGAATTGCCGTTTCGACGTTGCTGACTGCGAGTATAAGCACGAAAATCGCGATAATCACGGTCGTGACGAGGGTGCTCGTTGCAACCGAGAGGGTGGAAACGACTTCGTTTTCTTCCGTGCCGAGTTTCGTGCCGCAAATCTCTTGCGCTTTGACGACGCAGGGGATTTTGAGGTTTGAAAGGTTGCCCGTGATAAACGCGAGATACGCGCTGTTCACGCCGAGCATCGGCGAGTAAATGACAGGCTCGAAAATGCCCGAAAGGAAGTTGATTATAAACGGAATGAGAACGGCGGACGTACCCATAACCGTCATATCGGGTTTTACGTCGTAGTATAGGCAAATCGCGGTGGGTACGGCAAAGAAAATAACGAGTGCCAACGCCATCCAAATTTTGCCTATGATGTGCGATTTGAGGTTGTAATCCATTGTGACTTTAACTTTGTCAGACATAATCTCGCCCCCTTACAGAATCATAGCAAAGGCATTTTTCGCCGCCTCTGCCGCTTCGCTTGCAGAACCCGACAAATCCGTCGAGAGAGCCCAGCCGTACTTGTTTGCGCAAAAACTTATAACGCCCACGACGAACATCGCAATGAGCATAGAAAGCGGCGTGGAAAAACTGTCGAGCCACTTCCAGTTCGCCTTGTTTATAAGCACGTCGCAAACGTACATGCACGCCATCGCGACCAAAACCGCGATAAAGTTGTAGTAGCCGTCGATAAAGGTCACGTTCTTTGCGAGAGTTTCTATGCTCATTGCAAGGTAGCCTATGACCATACCTATGAAAGACACTTGGAAAACGAGGTCGCCGATATTCACGCCGCCTTTCTTTCCGCCCGTGGTTTTTGCCATAAGTTTGCCGATTTTCGGCTGATACAAGCGATAGAAGAACAACACTTCGACGCCGCCCGAACAAATTGCAATGGTCATAATCATAGCCATAGTCGCAAAGTCTTGTGCGGAAATTCCGTGCGCAATCATATTGCTCATAGAGCCGTAAAGTCCTTCGGCAACGCCGTTTGCCATCTGCGTTTCGTATTGAAGCGAACCGACGACGGAAAGTCTGATTGCGGGGAAGGCAATGCCGAGCGTACCGATGAGAGTCACGACGCCGAGCGCGATTCCGAGTCCGGGAAGTATGGAAAACGTCGCCGAAGTCGTGATGACTTTCTTGATTTTGGACGATTCGATGCCGAGTTCTTTCGCTCTCTTGAACGCCGACAGCATATAGTAGAGCGACAGCGCGACGATAAACGCCAGCACCACGCCGTACAATATGAACACCATCGGGTCTCTCAAAGAGAACTCTCTCGCACCTATTGCGGTTGCAAACATAAGCGCACCTCTTTTAATGGTTTTTTAATAATACGTTAAGTATAAAGCATAAGTCGCCGTTAGGCAATAACTTTTTTCGGCGCAAGCCTTGCGGATTTGCTAAAAGAGCGGACCATACTCGCTTATCCGCTTATGCCTTGTCAATCGAAAGACGTCGCGCACTTGCTCGAACGCTGATTTCGCGCTCATTAATTCGCTTGCGTTTTTTCGTAAAAGCCTTGCTTCTGAATCCGTTTGGTGCTAAAATTCAATTATCATCTATGGAAGTAGTAGAAATTGCGCGTTAAGTGCCGTACGAACGTGGGGTGTCGGCGGACGAAGGGCGTTGCCCGCGGTGCAATATTCACTCCGGACTTCACATATTACCATAAAAGGTTTTTTGCGAGTGCTTCCAAAGGGGGTGCTTTTTGTTTTATCAAGAGGCAATCGACTACGTCAAGAATATCGAAAGGTCGGGTTCGGACTACGGAATCGAGCGTATGCGCGAACTTCTCGACCTTCTCGGCGCGCCCGACAAACATTTGAAATTCGTCCATATCGCAGGCACGAACGGCAAAGGCTCGGTGAGCGCGTATCTCACGTCGGTTTTGAAAGAGGCTGGCTACAAGGTCGGCACTTACAATTCACCGTCCGTTTTTTGCTACAACGAAAGGTGGTTGATAAACGGCAAACCGCTTTCAAACGAGGACGTCGCAAAGTATCTCACCGTAGTCAAAGAGTGCATAGAAAGCGAGCGCGTTTTGCGAAACGCATTCGGCATAGGTGAGTTTAATCCGACGGCTTTTGAAATAGAAACCGCCGTCGCAATGCTTGTGTTTTTCGACAAGGAATGCGACGTATGCGTGCTGGAAACGGGACTCGGCGGTAGGTGGGATGCAACCAATGCGATAGAGGATAAGGAAATTGCGGTGATAACCCCGATAGGTCTTGACCACTGCGCGATTTTGGGGGATACGCTCTCGCAAATAGCAAGCGAAAAAGCGGCGATAATAAAAGACGTCGCAGTCACTTGCAATCAGCCTGCCGAGGTGATGAAAGAAATCGAAAATCCCTACGTTTTCAAGGACGGCAAAAAAGAGTATCGCAAGGCAAAAGTGTTCGTGTGCAAAGAACCGATTTTTTTGAGCGGCGATTTGAGCGGACAACGCTTTTTGTACGACGGCAAAGAGTACGAAATATCTATGCTCGGAAAGCATCAACTCACAAACGCCGCAATAGCGATTTGCGCCGTCGAACAACTGAGAAACAAGCACTTTTCCATAAGTCAGACCGCTCTTGAAAACGGACTTAAAAACACCGTGTGGAAAGCAAGGTTGCAAGTCGTCAAAAACGCAAAAGAGGACTTTAACATAACGATTCCGCAAGATAAAGTGCTTATTTTCGACGGTTCGCACAATCCGCAAGGCGCAACCACGCTTGCCAACGCGATAAAGGATTTGTTTCAATCAAGGCACGTTCATCTCGTTTTGGGCGTGCTTAAAGACAAGGACGTCAATGGCATTTGCGCAATCGTCGCGCCGCTTGCCGACAAGATAACTTGCGTTACGCCGCCGTCGCCCAGAGCAATGCAAAAAGAGGATTTGCTTTTGATTGCAAAACCGCTTTGCAAAGGAATTTGCGACGTTCAAAATGACATAAAAACCGCAGTGCAAAACGCCCTTAAAGGCGATTGCGACGTCGTCATTTTGTGCGGTTCGCTCACGCTTTTTCAAAACCTTAACGACTGTAAATAAAACAAATAATACGCTTATGAAAAACAATAATATCGACCAAGAAAAAATCAAAAAAGCAGTCTACGACATTCTCGAAGCAATAGGCGAAGACCCTATGCGCGAGGGACTTTTGCAAACCCCCGACAGAGTTGCGCGTATGCTTGAAGAACTAACCGCAGGTTATAGCGACGACCCCAAAACGCATCTTTCAAAAACGTTCGTCGAGAGCGGAAGCGAAGTCGTCATCGAAAAGGATATAGACTTTTCCTCTACTTGCGAACATCACCTTATGCCGTTTTTCGGCAAGGTACATATTGCGTATATTCCGAGCGGAAAAGTCGTCGGACTTTCAAAACTCGCGCGCGTCGTAGAGGTTTACGCAAAGCGTTTGCAACTTCAAGAAAGGCTCAACGCGCAGATTGCCGACGCCATTTTCGAGCAACTCAATCCGAAGGGCGTTATCGTCGTAATCGAGGCGCAACACACCTGTATGAGCGCAAGAGGCGTAAAGAAAATCGGCGCGAAAACCGTCACTTTCGCAAAGAGAGGCGAGGTTGACGAACTCGTCGAAAAAATGCTTATCGAGGGGATAAAATGAGAGGACAACGCAAGTACGATTTTCACGTCGGCAACAAAACTTTCACGGACGGCACGCACGTTATGGCAATTCTCAACGTCACGCCCGACAGTTTTTTTGCGGGAAGCAGACACGCTCACGACGCGGTTGAAACCGCCGAAAAGTTTTTGAAACAGGGGGCGGAAATCATAGATATAGGCGGACAATCCACAAGACCCGGTGCGCAAAGCGTAAGCGCAATCGAGGAAATGGCAAGAGTATTGCCCGCAGTCGAAAGCATAAAAAAAGCGTTTCCCGACGCGCTTGTGAGCGTTGACACGTTCTATCCCGACGTTGCGCAAGCGGCAATCGATTCGGGTGCGGATATGATAAACGACGTAAGTTGCCTCGCCGACAAAAATCTTGCCAAAGTCGTCGCGCAAAACGACGTTGCGATATGCGTTATGCACGACAGGCGCAAATCCAAAATCCCCGACCTCTTTTTCGACAAAGAAACTGGACTTATGCGAGCGGTCGATTCGCTCTTGTCGCAAGGACTCGACAAAAGCAGAATCTTGCTTGACGGCGGCATAGGATTCAACAAAAACAACGACGAGGACTGGCAACTTTTGAGGGACTACGACAAACTTTTGGATATGTTCGACGAGTATCCGTTCTTGCTCGGAACGTCGCGAAAATCTATGTTCGGCGGCACGCCAGACACAAGACTTTCGGCAACTCTCGACTCTACGATTCTTGCCGTAAAGCAGGGCGTATTATTTGTTAGGGTTCACGATGTGAGAGAAAATATTGCCGTTATAAAACTTTAAAATAACAATAAAATATGGACAAAATAATACTCAAAAACTACCAAATAACTTCTTGCCACGGATGCAATCCCGAAGAAAAAATTACGCCGCAAAGATTCGTGTTTACGGCACGGATTTTCTACGATTTTTCCGAAGCGGCAAAATACGACGATTTGACCAAAACCATAAGTTATAGCGACGTAAAGAAGACGTTAAAGTCGTTTTGTGAAAATAACTGCTTCGATTTGATTGAAACTTTGGCAACGCGTTCGGCTGAATTATTGCTCAAAAAATACCCTGCGAAAAAGGTGATTCTCACCGTCAAAAAACCCGACGCGCCTATGGACGGCGTGTTCGATTACGCCGCAGTCGAAGTCGAAAAGGAATGGCACGAAGTCTACCTTGCGCTCGGCTCGAATATGGGCGACAAAAATGCCTATCTCGACTTTGCGATTTCAAGGCTTTGCGCCGACGACAATATAAAGGACGTGAAGGAAAGTTCGAGATACTCGACGATTCCCTACGGCGGCGTTGCGACGAACGATTTTGTCAACAGCGCGGTGAAGATTCAAACCTTGTACAGCCCCGAAGAACTTTTGCGGGTCGTATCGCAAATCGAAAAGGGCGGCGAGCGCGTGCGCAACGAGAGGTGGGGCAACAGAACCCTCGACGTCGATATAATTTTCTACGACAATTGCGTCGTCGAGTCAAACGATTTGTGCGTGCCGCATATCGATATGCAACGTCGGGATTTCGTCCTCAAACCGCTTGCCGAACTATGCCCGTACAAACTTCATCCGATTCTCAAAAAGCGTGTTTGTGAACTTCTTGCCGACGTTGAAAATAAGTGACGAATATCTGCGTTTTCCGCTTAAAGAAATATGTTCTTGCAACAAATCATATTGTATGATAAACTACATTTAGAGCGAAGAACGTTCGCTAATTATCGGAGGGAATTATGAGGATAATCATCAAACAAAAGTATTTCACCGTCGGTGCAAAATTCGAGATAAAAACGAAAGAAGGGCAAACCGCATTCTTTGCTGAAAGACAGTGGGACAGATTTATGACCAACGTCGTTCTGTTCACGCCCGACGGCGCGCCGATTGCTCGTATGCAATCCGAACTCAAAAAAGTTTTCACGTCTTGGTTTTCAATCACAGACGCGCGCGGCAATCAAGTGTGCGTCATCAACGAGAAGTTGCCGTTTTTGTGCTTCCGTCGCGCCGTATCGTCGCAAGGCAATCTCAACGTCAGAATTAAAGCAGGTCCTTTCCATATGAAAGCATATCTTCTCGACTCAAACGGCAAAACGCTCGCCGTCAAAGCGCGCAAGAAACTTCTTTCAATCCGCGACACCTACGTCATTGACATCGACGAAAATCGCATAAATCCCGCGTACGGTGTGTTGGTGGGGTTGTGGTATGACCTTGTTTGCCACCCCTCTCACTAAAAGCGCACCAAATCGCGCCTAACTTTGTCAGAGGCACTCGCCCGACAACTCATTTACGCATAGTAAATTAGGGTTGCTGTTCGAGTGCCTCTTTCGCGTTATGCATCGATTTGGCGCACTTTTACAAAACACACTAAATCGCGCCTAACTGCCTTGCGCGTTCTTCATCTCAATCACACAATTTTACAACATATCCAAAAATTTCAACGTTTGCCATCTCAAATCCTTTTATCCTTATTAAAAACTGCAAAAATAATTCCTATCTTGAAAACGGTTTTTTCGTATGATACAATATTATAAGTGTCACAAATATTTATATTTGGCGGAAACGACGAGTATAATTAGGTGAAAATAATCAATCAAGCGTTTTGCGCAATCGATTTTGCGCGAAGTGAGGGGAAAATGATAAATGTTTTTGTAAACGGAATCGAAATGCAAGTCAAAGAAGGCACGAGAGTGCTTGACTTGCTCAAACAAGAGGATAGGCGCAAATACGCCGTGTGCAAACTCGGCTCGCAAATCAAGGAACTCAATCGCAAACTTTCAAGCAAGGACGACGGAAAGACAATCGAGTTTTTGGGCATCGAAAACAACGAGGCGGCAAAGGCGTACGAGGCGAGTTTGAGATATATCGTGGCAATGGCGTTTCACAATCTTTATCCCGACGTGCGCATACGCTTCGGCTACAACGCGTCGCGCTCGATTTTCTGTCAGATTCTCACAAAAGGTTTCAACGTGTCCAAAGCGACGGACGAAATACGCAAAGAAGTCGACCGTATCATAAAGGCGGATATGCCCATCGAGCGTATCACAGTTCCGACGGACGAGGCGCGCGAGATTTTCGAGAAGATGCAACGCGACGACAAGTTGCGCATATTGCCGTATCGCCCCGAAAGTTTGGTGAACATCTACGTTTGCGGCGACTATTACGACTATTTGCACGCGTATATGGTGCCGTCCACGGGTTGCATATTCAGTTACAATCTTATGCCGTACAGCCCCGGCATTATCATTCAATATCCGCGCTCGGAACTCAACGCCGAGATTCCCGAATTTGTGGAAGAAAGCACCTACGGCAGAACCCTTCAAAGAGCGACCGCTTGGTCTAACAAGACGAAGACGGGAACGGTTGCCGACATAAACGAAAAGGTCGAGGACGGCAAAGTTCTCGATTTCGTGCAGATGTGTGAGGCAAGACAAAACTCTATGCTTTCCGAACTCGGCAGAAAAATCGAGAGCGACATCGAAAATATCCGTCTTATCTGCATAGCAGGTCCGAGTTCGAGCGGCAAGACCACGTTCTGCAACAGAGTGCGCATAGAACTCATTTCGAGGGGCATAAATCCCGTTATGATTTCTATGGACGACTACTATCTCGAACGCGAAAAGATTTGCAAAATGCAGGGCAAGGCGGCAAACGAGGTTGACCTCGAACACGTCGATTGCCTTGACATCGAGCAGTTCAACAAGGACCTTTTCGATTTGATAAACGGTGAAGAAGTCACGCTTCCGAGTTTCAATTTCTCGAAGGGCGTAAAGGAAAAAGGACGCACGATAAGAGTCGACGAGCATAGCCCAATAATGATAGAGGGCATACACGCGCTCAACGAAAAACTCACCGCTTCCATACCGAAGCACCAAAAATTCAAAATCTACATTGCGCCGCAACTTACCATAAACGTCGACGACCACTCGCCGCTCAGCATAACGGACTTGCGACTTATCCGCAGAATCGTGAGGGATATGCAATTCAGAAATTATCCGGCAAAGAACACGATAGATATGTGGTCGAGCGTGAGAAACGGCGAATTTAGGTGGATATATCCGTGGCAAGAGGGCGTGGATTTCGTGTTCAATTCCGCGCTTGCGTATGAACTTTGCGTACTCAAAAAACTCGCACTGCCTGCGCTCAAAGAGATCAAGGACACCGATCCGCAATTTATCGTTGCGAACAGACTTATAAAATATCTCAAATATTTCAAGACGATAGATGACGAAAGTCTTATCCCGTGCAACTCGCTTTTGAGAGAGTTTATCGGCGGCAGTTGCTTCAACGTCTGATTGCGCAAACGATTGTGAAAATCGACGAAAAAGCAAGTTAAAACGGCAAAAACGTATAGATAAAGATTGCCTTTTGCAAATATAAAGGCAATTCGGCACGACATTACGGAAGATAAAACGAGAGGAAAATTATGGCAAGAATCGCAGTTATAGGTATGGGACAAGGCGGAATGGTCGCGGCAATCCGTCTTGCAAAACAAGGACACGACGTCACCGTTTTCGAAAAGAGCAAAAGGGGCGAAGTGAGTTACGACTGGCGCGACGATATCCGAGCGGACGTATTCGAGGCGGCAGGCTTGCCTATGCCCGAAAGAGAAGTGTATTGCCAAAAGAGCAAGTGGCTTTTCGTTTCGCCCAACGAGGAATATTCCTTGCCCGTTCCGCCGTGTCCGCCTATGGAAGAAATATCCGTATACCGCACCAAACTTTCCGAGTACTTTGCAAAGCAAGCGGAAAGTGCGGGTTGCAAACTCGTGTTCGAAACCGAAGTCAAATCTCTTGCCATTCAAAACGACATCGTCGTGGGAATATGCGCAGAGGGTAAGGAACAGATTTTCGACCTCGTTATAGACGCAAGCGGTATGCGCTCGCCTTTCCGCGCGCAAGTGCCTAACAAATTCGAGATTCAGGCGCAACCGTCAAAGAACGACGTTATGTACGGCTATCGCGCGTTTTTCAATAAAGTCGAGGGAACGACGACGAGAGATCCCGAAATCAATTCGACGTTGTATCTCAAACATCTCGGAAGCGTTGGCATAAGTTGGTGCAACCTCAACGAAGACAATCTCGTGGACGTGCTTATCGGCAGGGTCGGCGAGCTATTTGACGAGGAAATCGGGTACACGCTCAAAGCGTTGCGCGCAAGCAACCCCATACTCGGCAACCAACTCGTAAGCGAGAAAAAGGTTGAAATTTGCCTTCGTATGTCCATTGCAAGAGCGGTCG